>JBKHWY010000412.1:0-4524 GCA_046566285.1 Gammaproteobacteria bacterium
AAGGGCCAGATGCTGTGCCCGGTCAGCCACGCCCGCACGGCCGCCTGGCCGGCAAAGCCGCCCAGCCAGGCCAGCACCAGCGGCAGCCGGCGGGTGGCCCGCCAGTTGAGCACGCTACCGCTGCCGACGATGACCAGGGGAAGGATCCAGTCGGCGGCGCCGCTGAGGTTTTCGGTGAATTGGTAGGGTTGGGCGACGCCCACCCAATCACTGAACAGCAGCAGCGTGACGGCGATCCCGAAGTTGGAGGGGTTCATGAAGTGGACGGTCTGGCGCGCGGCACCGCCAGGCACCGGAACGCGCAGCAGCAGCTTGGAGAAGATCGCCAGCGCCGACGCGAACGCCACCACGGTATAGCGCTCGCCGGTGTACAACAGCATCCCGACGGCCAGCGCGGAGATATGCGCAGGCAGCAGGAACGCGAGCAGGCGCCGTGGCCCGCCGCGAAAGCGCGCCCCGGCCCAGCCCTGGACAAGCACCTCGATGAGCAGCTCGGATCCATATGCGGCGGCCAGCGCGACCAATGGCGTCACCCAGGCCTGTTCGAAACCCAGCCAGAAATGGCCCAGCAGGTTGAGCACCGTGATGGCGACGGCAAAGGGCAGGATACCGGGTCTGGGTGGCAGGCGCGGCAAGGTCATGGAAGACTCCCCGTCAAGGCTGGAGGAAGACAAACAGATGGCGACCAAGGGGGACCGCGCTGTAATGCGCGCTTTCCACGCCGCCGCCGTAGGAACGCCAGTGGAACACCAGGTCGGCGGTGGTGCCGGCACGCACCTGCCCCAGGCCGACATGGATTTCCTGGCTGCGCCTGCCCGAATGGCCATTGCCGCCGTCCACCTGGGCCTTGAAACGGCGCCCGTCGCTCAGGCGAATCTCGACACTGGTTCCAAGCGCAGGGCGCGAGCGCGCCTCCAGTGCCCGGGCCTGGTCCAGCGTCATGGGCGCGCCCGGCGCCGCGCCGATCGCCTGCACCAGGAAACGGGGACTGAGCCCAATGAAAGCATGCTGCCGCGCCACCGCCGAGGCGTTGTGATGGAATAGCGCCGGCGCGAACTGGCGCGCCTCGACATAGTCGAGCCGCCCATCCAGGTCGGCGTCGCCGATGGCCAGCCCGCGCGTCGGCGCGGGCGCGCCGTACCGTAGATGGTCCAGCCACCGGGAAGCATCGGCGTAGCGCCCCGATGCCTGGCGCACGAAAAACGGGTTGGGGCGCGCGTTGCCGCTCAGATCGCAGCCGCCGCTGCCGGCATCCATGTCGAACCAGGCGCCCGGGTGCTTGAGCAAGCTGTCGTTGGCGGTCGCCAGTTCCTGCAGCTGCGCCCAGCAGCTCTTGTGGGGCACCAGGCCGGCGTCGGCCAGGCGCCCGCGCACGAAGCCGAGCGCCTGCAGGGCTTCGGGATGGCCGTCGTTGTCGAAGTCCGCCAGCTTGGCGTCCCAGGCCCAGCCGCTGCGCGCCAGGCCCAGCGCTTCGCTGTCGTCGACGAACGGCGCCACCCCGCGCGCCAAGGTGCCGGCATCGACGCGCTGTCCCGTGCTGACAAACATGAACTGACTTTCCTGCAGCGCCCACCGTTCGGTAATGTTGCTGACGTAGATATCGGGCGCGCCGTCGCCGTTGACGTCGCCGAAATCGACCCCCATCCCCTTGAACGAATCCCGGCCGATGACCTTGGAGGCCGGCTTGCCCAGCGTGCGCCGCCCTTCGACCAGGCGGAACGAAAGCGGTCCGTCCAATGGAAAGCAGCCGAGTTCCGCGCGGCTCTTGCCGAAGCTCTCCTGGGCGTGCGCACAATTGACCAGCAGGCGGTCGGGCCCGAAGTCGTTGGCGAAATACAGCTCCGGCAGGCGGTCGCCATCGAGGTCCTGGGCCCCGATGGCGAGGGTCCAGGCGCGCGCGACCGCTTTGCTGAAGACCGCGCCGCCGTCCTGGTAGCGCACTTCGGGATAGGCGCCGCCCGTGCCCCCGGCCCAGCGCAAGATGCGGTTGGTCCCACCATTGAAGGCGCGCGACATGGAATCCTGCATGACGGGTTCCGCGCACGGGGCCGCCGTGGTGGTGGCGTCGAGAATGCGCCCGCCGTCGCAGAAATAGTTGCCCACCACGAGGTCAAGGTGGCCATCGCCATCGACATCGGCCAGCAGGGCGGCGTTGGTGAACCAGCGTTGCTCGGCGCCGACTGCCAGCGCGCGGTAGCTGTCGGCGGCGGGCGGCTGGGCGCCGGTGGCCGGGCCGCGATCGATGCGCAGGAAAAACACGGGAGTGCGGCCCCAGTAGTACACCATCAGGTCGGGCAGCCCGTCCTCGTTGAAATCGCCGATCAGGCAGCCCATCGGCGCGATCGTGCGCGCCGGCTCCGCGGCCGCCGGCGGCTGCAGCACGAAGGGACGATAGCGCTGGTCCAGCAGCGCCACCACGCGCACCTGGTTGGTGCGCGTATCGACCAGGCAAAGGTCGTCCGGTTTCAGGTTGCCATCCACATCGCCCATCGCCGCCCCTGCCCCCACGGCCGAAATCCAGGGCGCGATCGGCTGCAGCGACCGATGGACCTGGCGCAGCGCCGCTTTGGGCGGCGCGGCGGGATCGTCGAGCGTCGCGCTGGCAAAGCGAAAGCGCGCCTGGACCGCGGCCCGGGTGAGCGTATCGTCGGGCAGCCGGGCGCCCACGCCCAGTGCGCCCAGCACCAGCAGGCCGGCCAGTCGCGCGTGGAGAACCGTCACGGCTGTCCCCTCCCATGCCGTGGCGCCCGGCCGACCGCTACGGCCGTTGCCGGCCCATGCGCGCACTGGCGCTGGATGGCCAAGCGCCACTGTTGGTAGTGCGCCAGCGTATGTCCGTCCGGCCGGGCGGCGCGCGCCAGCGCAGCCGCCGCATGCGCGTCGCGGTCCAGCACCCGTTCGCAGGCCAGCGCCAGGTGGGCTACAGGATTGCCCGCGCGCACCCGTGCCTCGGCAGCGAACACCATGCCTTGCGCCAGCGCGGCCGCGTGGGTTCCGCTACCGGCCCGCAGGGCATCCAGTCCGGCCCGCTCGCAGCCGCCGGCGTAGGCGGCCGCCAGGCCGACGCCGGCCCACAGGTCGGCGTGACGCGCGGGATCGAATAGCGCCAGCGCGCGCATCACCGCGGCCGGTTCGGCGCCATGGACGAACCACAGGCTGCGTCCCAGGCCCTGGTCGAACACATGGGCGCCCTCGGCGCTCAGGCCACGCGGGCGGCGCTGCGCGGCGATCCGTCGGCGCCAGTGAAAATACCCTTCATGGAAACCGTAGCCGTCCAGCGCCAGCCAGCAGTGCAGGTCGGCAAAACGCGCCAGCGCGCGTTCGGGCCGCACCGGCAGGCGCGCCAGGGCCCAGCCCAGCCCGACCCAGACCATGTAGGCATGCGCACGCGCCGGGCCGCGCACGAAAGCGCGGAACAGCTCGCGGCGCGGTGTCAGCCAGTCGGCCACCGCCAGGCCCATCCCCGCACCTTCGTAGGCAAAGCCGGCATCATCGACGGGCAGGCCGTCAAGCAGCGCGGCCAGCCGCTCCGGCTCGCTGCTGCCGATCGCCAGGTTGTAGCCGGCAACGAAATGGCGACCGATCGCTTCCAGGCGCTCGACGACGGCCGGCCGCGTGACGTGGAAACCGCGGCGCGCCACCGAGGTTTGCTCGCTGGAGATGCGGGCCACCCGTCCCAGCGTCCACGCCCACGCCCGGGCGGCCGCCCCGCCGGCCGCGACCATGTCATCCGGACCGGGCGGCTTATTCATAACGGCGCGCGGCCTGTGCCAGGCGCTCCGGCAGATCCGCAAGCTCCCAGTTGCCCGCGCGCAGGCAGAGGAACTTGATGTCCTGGCGCCCCCTGGCGAGGGTTTCGTGGCCGCGCACAAAATCGAAATCCAGGCTCAGGCCATAGGCGATGAAGCGGTTCAGGCTGAGCCGGACCAGGACCTCGTCGAAGGCCCTGAATTCATCGATGTAGTCGCAACTGGCGTGCGCCGTGACCATGCGCAGCCGGCCAGCCTGCAGGTCGGCGAGCACCTCGGGCGCATGGTCGCGCAGGAACAGTTCCCTGCAGCGGCCCTGCCAGGAAAAGTGACTGCTGTAGTAGACGTTGCCAACAAGATTGGTCTCCTCGAAGGTGACCACGTGTCGCAGGTCGAATGTGTTTTTGGGCATTACCGCTCCTCCAGCAAGGCCAGCGCCAGCGCCGCCGGTTGCTCACGCTGCGCGAGCGCCAGTCCGGTGACCAGTCCACGCACGGGTCCGCATTGGAAGGCAAGCGCCGGACCGATGTGCGCGCATTCGAGTTTCCTGAACGCGGCGCGCCCCAGGGGCCAGTGCGCCACGCCCAGCTTGATCAGGCATTCCGACAGCGTCCATGCGAACAGCAGCGCCAATTCCATCGGCGCGTCGCGCCGCTCCACCAGTTCGTTCACGAAGCGCATCCGTTGCGCGCCCAGCAGCAGCTGCCATTGCGCATGGCTGTAGGCGGGGCTCAATTGCAGATCGAGCGCCACCGGGCGCGCGCTGCCGGCCACT
>JBKHWY010000413.1:0-4513 GCA_046566285.1 Gammaproteobacteria bacterium
GGCCGTCTCGGCGGCGGCGATGGCGGCGCAGTCTTCCGGCGTGGCGCCGATGCGTCGCGCGATCCCGGCCAGCAGGTCGGTGTCGACTTCGCTGCGGTTGGCGTGCGTGATGGTCTCGCCCTGAACGATCTTGGTCAGCTTGCCGACCATGAGGGCCAGTACCACCAGGCCGATGCCCTGCGCCGTCGCTTCGTCGAGCGCGTAGCGCAGGAAGTCGCCCATCTGCACGAAGCAGGCGGCCGGCAGGTCCGGCTGGCGCGCGCGCAGCGTGGCGATGGCGAAGGTCTCGGTGCGCCCGCCGGTGGTCAGCGCCACCATGTCGTGGCCGGTGGTGGCCGCCACCTGCACCCCTTGCACCACGCTGGCGCGCCATGCGGCGGTGGAATACGGCTTGACGATCCCGGTGGTTCCAAGGATGCTGATGCCGCCCACGATGCCCAGGCGCGCATTGGTGGTCTTGCGCGCCATGAGCTGTCCGTCCGGTACGCTCACGGTGACTTCGATGCCGTGTTCGGCCAGCAGGTGCGGCGCCGCTTCGCGCAGGTTGTCGGCCATATTGCGGCGCGGGACCGGATTGATCGCCGGGCCGCCGACCGCCAGGCCAAGGCCCGCCATCGTAACCGTGCCCACGCCGTCGCCGGCCACGAAACTGACCTGGCCGGCCTGGCCGGGCAGCAGGCGCAGGTCGACGGTCAGGTGGGCGCCGTCGGTGCAGTCGGGGTCATCGCCGGCGAACTTCACCACCATCGCATGGGCCGTGCGCGCGTCGCAGCGGCCGTCGTGCACCGCAAAGCGCACCCGCGTGCCGTTGGGCAGCAGGCTCTCGATCTGGTCCGGCACCCGGCCCGTGGCCAGGCCCAGCACGGCCGCGCGCGCCGCCGCGGCCGCGCAGGCGCCCGTGGTAAAGCCGGTGCGCGTGCCGCGTTCAGCCGCCTTGTCCTTCACCGGCCCGCCTTCTGGCGCGCTTCGGCCAGTGCCAGCAGCGCGTGCAGGGCCGCCACCACCAGGGTCGATCCGCCCTTGCGCCCGCGGATCACGATCCAGGGCACCCGGTCCAGCTGCGCCATCAGGTCCTTCGACTCGGCCGCGGACACGAAGCCGACCGGCATGCCCACCACCAGGGCGGGGCGCACGCCGTGCTCGAGAATGAGGCGCACCAGTTCGATCAGCGCCGTGGGCGCGTTGCCGATGCCGACGATGGCGCCGTCCAGCAGGCCCAGACGATGGGCCTTGCGCATGGCCTGCACGGCGCGCGTGCTGTCGGCCTGGCGGGCCGCCTCGATGACGTCCGGGTCGCTGATGAACTGGTGGGTGCGCATGCCGAAGTGCGCCAGGCGCGGTTGCGACAGACCGGAGCAGATCATTTCGACGTCCGCCACCACCGGCGCGCCGCCGGCCAGGATGGCGCGCATGCCCGCTTCCACGGCGTCGGGATGGAACGCGGTCAGGCCGTTGAAATCGAAGTCGGCGTTCGCGTGGATCATGCGCCGCACGATCGCCCACTGCATCGGGCAGTAACCATGCGGCCCCGCTTCGGCATCGATGATGGCGAAGCTGTCGTGCTCGATGGCCTGGCCGGCGCGGGTCAGCTGCTCGGTGACGGTGTTCACGGTGCTCATGCGGGACGCGCCTCAAGGTTGGCGTGATCGTGGGCGTGATCGTGGGTGTGCGCGTGCGAGTGGCCGTGCCCCAGATCGTGTGCCACCTCGCGGTAGCTGCAGCCGTCGCACGGCAGGCGGCTGTCGGGCAGCCCGGCCTGCAGGTCGGCGACGCGCTGCTCCATCAGGGCGAAGATCTCCTGCTCGAAACCGAAATGCTCGGTGCAGGCGAAGCGCACCTGCGGATACTGGAGGCGCAGGTGCGCGACCTGGCGGTGGATGCGCTGCATCAGCGTGCCGTCGTACAGGTAATAGGGCAGCACGACCACCTGGCGCATGCCCAGCAGGACCTGGCGCTGGACCACTTTTTCCAGGCGCGGCCAGGTGATGCCGGTGAACGCAAGGTCGACCAGTTCGTGTTCGCCTTCCTCAAGCAGCCAGCGCGCCATTTTCGCCATCTCGCCGTTGGCGCCGCGGTCGGACGAGCCGCGTCCCAGCAGCACCACGCCGGTCGTGGTCGGATCGGGCATGTCGAGCGCCGCCAGGGCGCCGCGTAGTCGGCGCTTGAGGATCGCGAGGATCGGGTCGCATGCGCTCAGGTGCGGGGCCAGCAGGATCTCCGTGCCCGGGCAGGCCAGGCGCGCCTGTTCGAGCGCTTCCGGAATTTCCATCTTAACGTGGCCGGCCGCGTTGAGGATCAGGGGCACCACCAGCACGCGCACGGAGGTGCGCGCCGCCTCCAGCAAGGCGGCATTCAGCTCGGGCGGCGCGAACTCGATGAAACACAGCTCGATGCGCAGGTGCGGGCGCCGGGCGCGCCAGCGCGCCGCAAATTCCCTGGTCTCCTCGTTGCCGGACTGCTCGCGCGAGCCGTGGCCCACGATCAGGATGGTGGTGCCGGGGGCCGGCGCCTGTTGCGGCGCCGCTTGCATCATGATGGGGGCGTTCATGCACTGGCCTTTCTGAAGCGGTGGGTGAAGGTGGGGTCGTACAGTTTCGAGCGCGCCAGGCTGTCCCAATCGAGCGCGCCCAGCGTCGGGCTGGCGACGATCATCGCCTGGCTGGCGACGCCAGCGGCGCGGCAGCGGGCCTTGATGTCGGCCAGCGTGCCGCGCAGGATGGTTTCCTCGCCCGGCCAGCTGGCCTTGTGCACCACCAGCATGGGAGCATCCTCGGGCCAGCCGGCGCTGCGCAGCGCCGTCTCGACCTTGTGCAGCAGGGTGATCGACAGGAAGATGCACAGGGTCGAGCGATGCGCCGCCAGGCTGGCGAGGTCTTCCCCGTCAGGCATCGGCGTGCGCCCGGCGACGCGGGTGAGGATCACGGTCTGGGTGACTTCGGGCAGGGTCATCGATTCGCGCGCCGCCGCCATCGATGCCATGGCCGATGACACGCCCGGCACCACGGCCCACTCGACCCCGGCCGCCGCCAGCGGGCGCGCCAGCTCGATCAGGGCGCCGTACAAGCCGGGGTCGCCGGTCTGCAGGCGCACCACCACGGGGCAGGCGCGCACTTGCGCCAACAGCCACTGCGTCATCTCTTCCAGGGTCATGTCCTTGGAATCGCGGATGACGCAGCCGGGCGGCGCATACAGGGTGGCGGCGCGGTCGACCAGCGAGCCGGCGTACAGGATGGCGCCGGCCTGCTGCAGCAGCTTCTGGCCTTTGACGGTGATTAGTTCCGGGTCGCCCGGGCCGGCGCCCACGAACCAGACCTTGCCGGGGAGGGGAGAAGTCATGTTGCCCTCGTCATGTTGTCGTCCTCATGCTGTCGTCATGTGGGTGGCGCGGCGCGCCCAGGGCGCCCAGCACGGCCTCGATGCTGCGCAGGGCCGCGCCGGCCGGCAGCACGCCGCGCTCGGCCAATTGGCTGTGCAGCGCGAGCGCCACCGGCGTGCGCTGGCCGGCCGCGCGCAGCAGCTCGCCCTGGCGCGCCAGCGTGGCCGTCGGGCCGGAGCCGATGCAGCGCCCGGCCGCCATGAGGTGCAGATCGTCGGCCCAGCCATAGGCGAAGTCGATGTCGTGGGTGGACAGCAGGACGGTGACGCCGCGCGCGGCCTGGCGGTCGAGCAGGCGGGTCAGGTCGGCCTGCATGGGCGCGTCAAGGCCGGCCATGGGCTCGTCCAGCAGCAGCACATCGGGTTCCATCGCCAGTACGCCGGCCAGGCAGACGCGCTTTTTCTGTCCGAAGCTCAGGTGATGCAGGGGGCGGCGCGCGTGCGCCGCCATGTCGACGGCGTCCAGCGCGGCGGCCACGCGCGAGCGCACGGTCGCGGCGTCCAGCCCCATATTCAAGGGGCCGAACGACACGTCTTCCTCGACCAGGGCGGAAAACAGCTGCCGGTCCGGATTCTGGAACACCAGGCCCACATGCCGACGCAGGGCGGAGAGGCCCGCGCGCCCGTAATCGAGCGCGCGGCCGTCCCACAACACCCGCCCCGCGCCAGGGCGCAGCAGACCGTTCAGGTGCTGCAGCACGGTGGTCTTGCCGGCGCCGTTGGCCCCCAGCAGGGCGTGGCGGCGGCCGCGCGCCAGGGCCAGGCTGCAGGCGCGCAGGCCGCTGCTGCCATCGGCGAACACATGATCGACCGCCTGCAGTTCGAGGAGGGGCGCCGGGCTCACGGCCACCCTCCAGCGGCGAGCGCCAGCAGCAGCGCGCCGGCCGCCAGCGCAACGGCGTTGTCGCGGCGCGCATGCGGGTACGACACCGGCAGGAAGCGCAGGCGGCCGTCGTAGCCGCGCGCATCGGCCGCGGCCTGCAGGGCGCTGGCGCGCTGCCAGACCTGCACGGCCATCTGGCCGGCCAGGAGGCCCGTCGAGCGCCATGCGCGGCGCCAGCCGCCGTAGCCCAGGCGCGCGCTCTGCGCCGTCACGCCCTCGTCCCACGCCTGGCGCAGCACGAACAGCATGCGGTAG
>JBKHWY010000414.1:0-4512 GCA_046566285.1 Gammaproteobacteria bacterium
CCAGCGCGGCCAGTTGGGGATCGGCCGCCAGCAACTGGACCAGGGTCGTGCCCTGCGCGTCCGCGCCGATGCGCTCCTTGAGCACTTGCTGAACCAAGGCCAGCGCGGCGGCGGCAGCGGCGCCGAAATCGGCCGCTGGCGCATCCAGGCAGCGCAACTCGGCATCGAGCAGGCCGGCGAACGGCGCGGCGTCGCCCAGTCCGCATAGCACCACCAGGCGACGCGCCGCGCGGGCGGCATGCGCTTCCGGCGCCCCAGCCGTCCACGCAGGCGCGAAGGCCAGCACGTCGTGCTTCGCCGGCGCGGCGGCCGGCCGCTCGCGTCCCGTGCCTTCGGGCGCCTGCTCCACGACGCGGAAGGCAAAGCCCTTGAAGCGCACGCACACCATGCCGGCGGTGTCGCACAGGTCGATGTCGTACTTGAGCGAGCCCGGTGCGGCGCCGGCAGCCGGGCGCGCCAGCGCATACATCTCTTCCTGGCAGCTGCCCAGCACTTCCAGCTCGGCCAGCGCAAACGGCAGCGCCAGCGCGGTGCGGCTGGGGTCTTCCCAGCCCGGCATCAGCGGTGGCGCCGTGTGCACCGCCGCATCCATCGCGGTCGGGTGCAGCACGAAGCGGTCGACCGCGTCCGACAGGCCGTCCGGAATGGTGATATCGGCCAGCACCTGTGGCACGCCGTCCGGGGTTTGGCCCAGCAGGTAGTGGCCAATGCCGCGGAAGCCCCGGCCCAGGTCCGCCCCGCGCGCAACCATGGCGTCGAAGTGGCCGGCGGCGTCGATCGGGGCGCCCGGGCACTGCGCGCCCACGGTCGCCAGGTCGATTTTCGCAATCAGGTCCCGTGCATCCAGCGCATCCAGCACGGCCACGCCCTGGCTATGCACCACCACCGGCTGGTCCGCCCGCTCGCCGCCACTGAAGATGGTGAACGCGACTTCGTCGTTATCCTCACGCGCGAGACCAATGTGGATCACCGTGCGCTGGTTCGGATCAGTCCCCTCATGGCAGGCGATGGGGCGCATCCACACCACGTTCTTGATGCGCAAAACGCGCGTTTCGGCGGCGCTGCCGCAGGCTTGCCGCATGGCCGCGCGCACCATTTCCAGATGTCCCACGCCCGGCAGCACCTTGCGGCCGAGGATCAGGTGCTGGGCGAAGAAGAATTCGCGTCCGGTGAAGCGCGAGCTGTAGCGCAGCTGCGTCGCCAGGTTAGAGGTGTTCTCGTGCAGGAGCGGATGCAGCATGCCGGGGCCGTCCTGCGTGGCGCGTGCCGGTGCACTGGCCGCGGCCGGCGCCAGCCAGTAGCGCTTCTGGTCGAACGGGTAGCCCGGCAGGCTGACCCGGCGGGCGGCCCCCGCCTGGTACTGGGCGGCCCAGTCGAACGGCGCGCCGCGCACCCACAGGGCCAGCACGCGCAGCCACTGGCGCTGGCCGGCCCATTGGCGCAGCATGTCCTGCATGGCGGCCCGGCCGCCGAACGGCGCGGCCACGTCGTCGCCCCGCTGCACACGGCCGCGCACCACGCCTTCGGCGGGGGTTCCAGTCAGCGCGGCATCCAGGCGCGCGCGCAATTCGTCCAGCGACGACGCTTCGATGCCCAGGCGCGCCTCCATCGGCTCGCGCCCCACCTGCAGCGTGTAGGCCAGGTCGCCCAGGTCGACGCCGGCGCTGCCGTCCTGCCGGAGAAAGTCGAGCAGCTGGCGCACCTGCGCGTCCAGGCGCGCATCGTTACGGGCCGACAGCAGCACCGCCACCGGCCGCGCCGGCGTGCGCGCGGCGCGCGCCGGCGCTGCGTATTCCTCGATGACCACGTGGGCGTTGGTGCCGCTGAAGCCGAACGAGCTGACGGCGCTGCGGCGGATGCGGCCCGGGCGCTGCGGCCAATGCTGGCCACGGCTGCCGATGTAGAAGGGCGAGCCTTCCAGCTCGATATGCTCGTTGACCTGGTCGACGTGCAGGGTGGGCGGCATCTGCTCGTGCTTCAGAGCCAGCAGCAGCTTGATGGCGCCGGCAATGCCGGCCGCCGCCAGCGTGTGGCCGATATTGCTCTTGACGGAACCCAGCGCGCAAAAGCCGGTCTTGTCGGTGAAGGCGGCGAAGGCTTCCTTCAGGCCCTCGACCTCGATGGGGTCGCCCAGCCGGGTGCCGGTGCCGTGCGCTTCGACCAGCTCGATGGTGGCGGGGTTGATGCCGAACTTGCGGTAGACGTCCTGCTCCAGGCGCGCCTGCGATTTCGGATTCGGCGCCGTCATGCCGTTGGTCTTGCCGTCCTGGTTGACGCCCCAGCCGCTGATGACGCCCACCACGTGATCGCCATCGCGCTCGGCGTCTTCCAGGCGCTTGAGCATGACCACGCCCACGCCCTCGCCCGGCACGAAGCCGTTGGCGCGCTGGTCGAAGGTGAAGCAGCGGCCATCGGCCGACAGCATGCCGGATTTGCTGGTCATGATGTGCATGTCCGGCCCGGCCAGCACGCACACGCCGCCCGCCAGGGCCATGTCGCTGCTGCCCAGGGCGAGGCTGTCGCAGGCGGCGGCCAGCACCACCAGCGAGGACGAACATGCCGTGTCGATCGACAGGCACGGCCCCTGCAGGTCAAGCACATAGGCGATCTTGGCGGCCAGGATGGAAATCGCCCGGCCCATGAAGTTCTGCGCGTTGAGCTGTTCACGCGCGATCTCCTGGCTGTAGTCGCCGGCAGCGCAGCCGACGAACACGCCGCATTTGCTGCCTGCCAGCGCGGCCGGGCTGTAGCCGGCGTCCTCCACGCAGTGCCATGCGCTCTGCAGGAACAGGCGCTGCTGCGGGTCCATCCATTCCGCTTCGCGCGGCGAAATATTGAAGAACAGCGGATCGAATTGCGCCACATCGTCGAGCGCGCCCATCCAGCGTGAATAGCTCTTGCCGGGGGCCTCGCGGTCGTCTTCCACATGGCGGGCCACGTCCCAGCGCTCGGCCGGGACCTCGTCGATACAGTCGCGGCCTTCGGCCAGGTTGCGCCAGAACTCGGCCAGGTTGCGCGCCTTCGGGAACTGGCCGGACATGCCGATCACCGCGATCTTCGGCAGCGTGCGCGTGGCGGGCGCAGGCTGCACCGGCTCGGCAACCCGCGCCTGGATTGGCGCCGGGATGGGTTCGGGCTCGGGCCGCGCAAAGGACGCGGAGGTGATCGTCTGCAGCAGCACCGGAGCGGGACGGTTCGGCTGCGGCGCCGACGGGGCGGCGGCAGGTGCTTCCACCGATCCCTGACGCTTACCCTCCTTCAGCGCCGCCTTCTGCACGTAGCGGCCGAATTCGCGCAGGGTCGGATGGCTGTAGATCGCAGTCGCGTTGACCGACAGGCCATAGCGATCGTTGATCTTGCGTACCCAGTTCACACCGGTGATCGAGTCGACGCCGATGTCGATGAATTTCTGCTCGTCGCCGATTTCGTCGGCAGGCATGAACAGTTCCTCGGCCAGCATGGTGCGCAGCGGCGCGAGCAGTTCGTCCAGGTCCGCACCCGGCTGGGTCACGGTGTCCTGGGTGGCCTCCGCAGCCGCGCCTTCGGCCGCCCAGCCGTCGTTGAAGTGGCGGTCGATCCGGGCCAGCACTTCCTCGTTGCCGACGAAGCAGACCTGGTGCATCGCCTGTTCCTGGGCAAACGCGCGCTCACGGCGCTCGCGCACCCGCGCTACGCTGGCGCCCTTGATCGCCTCCAGGCTGGCGCGGTCCAGGCGCGCCAGCTGCTCGGCCAGGGCCAGCGCCAGCGGCAGCACCTGCGCGGCCGGCACGATGTCCACCGGCGCGCCGCGCGCGCGCAGTTCGCTGCCACTGTATTCGTGGGCGGTGAACAGGATCTCGCGGCCCAGGTCCACGCCGAACCGTTCGGGGAACACCAGGGTCGAGCCGGCGCCGGGCGTGAAGCCGTAGCGCATGTAGGGGCTCAGGTAGGTGTGCTTCTCGCTGTGGATCGTCACGTCGCAGAACATGCCGAGCGACCAGCCGGCGCCGATGCCGTGGCCCTGCAGGGCGGCGATCACCGGCACCGGCACCTCGGACGGCAGGCTGTAGATGCCGATGTCGGTGAAGCGCGAGCGGCCCGACTGGATCGCCAGCAGGCTTTCGCGCGTGCCCCCGCACGAGAAGTAGTTGTCGTACCCGGTCAGCACCACCGCCTTGCAGCCGCTCTCACGCTGGACGGCGGCAAACGCCTTGGCAACGCCATCCACCAGTTCGTCCGTAAAGGTGTTCTTGCCCTGGCGGTCGCACAGCGTGATGAGCGCGACGCCACTATCAGACAGCGTAACCGTCACCGCCGTCGAATCGATGGGCAGCGGCCGGCCCATCAGGGGAGCAGCCGACGTCGTTGCCGTGCGCGCGAAGCGCAAGTGCGCGGCCAGCGGCGACTCGGCGCGTGCCTGGGCAGCCAGCGCCACACGCGGCGCGCCTGCACGCGCCGCCTCGCTGGCCGCGCGCGCCAGCGCCAGCACTTCCTGCGCCATGTGACGCTTGAACAGGGCCAGCGCGGTGCGCG
>JBKHWY010000415.1:0-4509 GCA_046566285.1 Gammaproteobacteria bacterium
CGCGATGATCTGCTCGGTGCCTTCGGAGACGTTGTAACCCAGGTCGGTCAGCCCCGCGCGCACGTAGGCGGCGGTGCCGTGCAGGGCCAGGCGGCGCGCGTCGGCCTGTTCGATGAAGGAGAGCGCGGCGTCGAACCAGGCCAGTTCGTGCTCCAGCAGGCAGGAGCTGAAGATGGCATGGCGCGACTCGGACAGGAAGTAGCCCTTGAAGCGGCTGGAACAGGTGAGCAGGCCGGCGCGCCCGGCAAACGCCTTGGCCAGCGAAGCGGTGCGAAAGTGCACCCGCTCCGCCAGCCCCATCCCCACCACGATGCCGGCCCCGCCCGGGCCGTGGGTGCCCAGCGAGTGCGATTCGTCCACGATCAGGATCGACCCGCTGCGCTCGGCGATGGCGACGATCTCGTGCAGCGGCGCCACCGATCCGTTGGTGCTGTACAGGGCGTCCACCACGATGATGCCGGCCCCGTGCCGCGCCACTTGGCGCGCCAGGTGCTGGGCATCGTTGTGCAAAAACGCCACCCCGGTAGCCTGGGCCGACTGCACGCCTTCCCACAGCGAGGCGTGCGCCAGCATGTCGAGGTAGACCGGCACGCCGGGTTCGGCGATGGTCTGCAGCAGGCCGACATTGGCAGCAAAGCCGGACTGGGCCAGCACGCAATCCTCCGCCCCCATGAAGGCCGCCAGGCGCGCTTCCAACCGGTGCTGGGCGCTGCCCTCCTGCAGAAACACCGAGGACATCAGCATGCCGGCGGGCTGCTCGCCCAGGCAGCGCGCCTGCGCGCGCAGCAGGCTGGGTTCGCCGGAAATACACAGGTAATCGTTGCCAGCAAGCATCAGCGCATGCGCGGGCGCGGGCGCCCAGACGTGCAGGTGTTCGCCCCCCAGGAGCTGCTGGACGCGGTCGATGTAATGCAGGTTCATCCGCCGCTCCACAAAGGCTGGCATCATTTGTTCGGCAGTATTACGATGGACGTGTTGATTTTCGACAGAAAACATGGTTGCTCCTCGTTAAAAAAAGTCCATTTTCTGTCGCTGTATTTTGTCAATGGGTTAACATGCACCTTTGTTGATCTAGATCAAATTGATATGCATCAAGGCGTAACAGAATGAAATATTCATTCATCTCACGCATAGCAGGCGGGGCGCGCTCGGGCGCGCGCAAGCCGCGCTCGAAGATCGTCAAATTCATGGGCACTGCCGCTGCCACGTTCAATTCGGTCGCCCAGCCCTTGCGGCAAGCACTGGTCAACTGGCTGCTGCGCCACGAGCGCCGTCACGACCACGCCACCTGGCGCTTCATCCTGCTGGCCTGGGTCGGCTGCATCGGCATGCCGCTCTACTACGTGGTATGGACCTACTGGTTTCCCCAGGAGTTCGAAAGCCTGGGCCTGCGCCTGTTGGGCGTGGCGGTCTGCCTGCCGGCGCCGTGGGCGCACCGCTTCATGAGCGCGCGCTGGCGCAACGCCTACCTGTTTGCCGCGGTCAGCTACGTGCTGCCGTTCTTCTTCACCTTCATGTACCTGATGAACCACGGCGCGCCGGTGTGGGCGCAGTCGCTCCTGATCGCGCTGACGGTGCTGTTCCACTTTCCGCTGGGCTGGGCGCTGGCCTCGTTCTTCACCGGCCTGACGGCGGCCTGCGGCCTGTTCGCGCTGGTGGCCGACCCGGCCTTCCTGGTCAGCACCGAGGTGCTGGAGCAGCTGCCGCTGTACTTCTTCACCATCATCGTGGTGTCGGCCGTAAAGGTGGGCCAGCGCGTGCTGGCCCAGCAGAAGCTGGCCGGGATGGCGCAGGGGCTGGCCACCGTCTCGCATGAGCTGCGCACGCCGCTCCTGAGTGTGGACGCCAGCGTGCGGGGTCTTTCGCGCCGGCTGGCGCGCGCCGAGCAGGCCACGCCGGCCGAGCGCGCGGCCATGAACGAAGCGATGGAGCGCATCCAGTACGAAGTGCGCCACATGAACCACATGATCGATCTGTTCCTGCTGTCGGCCACGGCGGTCAGCGCCCGGCTCGAACCCACCGAACTGGTCTCGATGGAGCATGTGGTGGAAGGCATGGTGCTGCGCTACCCGTTCGCCTCCACCGCCCAGCGCGACAGCGTCAAGGTGGAGGTGCGCGGCGACTTCCGCTTCGCCGGCCAGTACGAGCTGTCGGTGGTGATCCTCCTGAACCTGCTGCGCAATGCCCTGAAAGCCCTGCAGCGGGCCGGCAAGGGCCGCATCCGCATCATCGTGGACGGCCAGCGCCCCGTGCCGCGCCTCTTGTTCATCGACACCGGCTGCGGCATTCCCGCGCGCGTGGCCGGGCGCATCTTCAAGCGCTTCTATTCCTATCCGGCCGGTTCGTCCGCCGGCGTCGGCCTGGCCCTGTGCAAGGAAATCCTGGACGCCTGGCAGACCAGCATCCGCTGCCTCTCGCGCGAAGGCGCCTACACCATCTTCGTCCTGGAATTTCCCACCTCGACGCCCGCTTACCAGCGCCTGTGCGAACAGCCCCTCTTTGCCGAACAACCGCCATGCAACTACCCATCTACCACCATCCCAGCCTGACCGTGCTGGTGGACGACAGCGACAGCTTCTTGCGCAGCCTGTCGTTCCAGCTCGACCCTTCGCTGGCCAGCAAGAGCTTCCACGACACCCGCGCCGCGCTGGACTGGCTGGCGGCGCACGCCAGCGGCGGCGAAGCGGCCCTGTCGGCCACCTACGACACCTACCCGGACGCCCAGCAGCGCTGCAGCGTGGCCTTCGACGTCGACCAGATCGCGCGCATCCGCCTGCGGCGCGAGCGCTTCCTCACCCCCTCGGTGCTGGTGGTGGACTATTCGATGCCGCAGATGAATGGGGTGGAACTGTGCGAAGCGATCCGCCACCTGCCCTGTAAAAAGATCCTGTTCACCGGCGCGGCCGACGAGAAGGTGGCGGTGGACGCCTTCAATCGCGGCCTGATCGACCGCTACATCCGCAAGAGCGACGACGATGCGCTCGACCGGCTGGAACAGGAAATTCTGGCGCTGCAGAACGCCTACTTTGCCGCCCGCTCGGAGCCGCTGCGCGACCTGCTGGCCCTGCACCAGTACAGCTTCGTGGCCGATCCGGCCTTCGGCCGGCTGGTGCGCGAGATCGTGGCGCGCGAAGGCATCGTCGAGCACTACCTGTACGCCAACCCGCCCGGCATCCTGATGCACGACCGCCAGGGCCGCGCCCAGCTGATGGTGGTGGAAACCGAAGCGGGCATGGACGCCCACTACGAGATGGCGGTCGATAACGACGGGCCGGATGCCCTGCTGGACGCGCTGCGCGAGCGCTGCATCATCCCGTATTTTCCGCAGGCCGACGGGATGTATTCGCAGGCGTTCTCGCGCGGCTGGCACCGCTACACCCAGGCCGCCCAGGTCTGCCAGGGCCGCGAGACCTACTACTGGGCCCTGTTCCCGCTCGAGGGCAGCGAACTGGAAGGCCCGGCCCATTCATTCGAAGCCTTCCTGAACGAACGCGAGCCGGCCTAGGCTTCGCGCAGGGTCTGCAGGGGCGGCTGGCGCAGCACGTGGCGTAGGCCCCAGGCCCCGCCGGCAATCGCGCACAGGGCGCCCACGCCGATCCCGGCCAGCCAGACCAGCGGGGAAAAACTCCAGGCGAACTTGAACTGGTACGTGGCCAGCGCCCAGCCCAGCGCGCTCGCGCCGCTGGCGGCCAGCACGCCCGCCAGCCCCCCCACCAGGCAAAATTCGATCCACTGCGCGCGCGTGAGCTGGCGCCGGGTGGCGCCCAGCGCGCGCAGCAGGGCCGCTTCGCGGGTGCGCTCGTCCTGCGATCCCATCAGGGCCGCATACAGCACCAGCACGCCCGAGGCCAGCGTGAACACGAACAGGAATTCCACCGCCGTGACCACCTGGTCGAGCACGTCCTGCAACTGGCGGATGATGCCGCTGACATCGATCACGGTCAGGTTGGGGAAATCGCGCGCCAGCACGTTGGGCAGCTGGAGCGCTTGCGGCGGCAGGTGAAACGCCGTCATGAAGGTCTGCGCCGTGCCGGCCATCGCGGCCGGGTTGATGATGACGAAGAAGTTGGCGCGCATCGATCCCCATTCCAGCTTGCGCAGGCTGGTCACCTTGACCTCCACTGGCATGCCGCCGATATCGAAGCGCAGGCTGTCGCCCAGCTTCAAGCCCAGCGTCTTGGCGATGCCCTGCTCCACCGACGCTTCCGCCACCTTGGGTCCATCCTGGTACCAGCGTCCGGCCACCACTTCGTTCGTCGCCGGCATGTCGGTGAGCGTGGACAGGTTGAACTCGCGGTCCGACAGGCGGCGCGCATCCTCGCTGGCGTAGGTGGCGGCGGTAATCGGCGCGCCGTTCACGGCCACCAGGCGACCGCGGATCATCGGATACAGGAACGCGTCCTTGACCCCGGCGGCGCGGATGCGCGCTTCCACATCCTGCTTCTGCTCGGGCTGGATATTGATGATGAAACGGTTGGGCGCGTCCGGCGGGGTGGCCGTGCGCCAGGC
>JBKHWY010000416.1:0-4509 GCA_046566285.1 Gammaproteobacteria bacterium
GTATTCATTGCACGCTACGTTAGGCGAATCGCGTGGCTCTCCGTTACACTACGCCTACCGACGTGTCAATATTCACAATGCCAGTTTTCACCGCATACGCATTCATGCTTCGGCCGCATCGGCCACATTGGCCATATCGGCCAACGCCGCAGTGTTCACTGGCCGTCATCCAAATCGAAAAACAGAAAAAATCAATTTGAACCAAATTACTCATACCATTCCCAGCCGCGAGGAAATTCTCGGCACTTTCCGCAACGCCACGGGCGCGCTCGACCTCAAGTCGCTGGCGCGGGCCCTGAAGGTGAAAGCCGACGCCCTGGAAATCCTGTCGCGGCGCCTGAACGCGATGGAGCGCGACGGTCAGATCACGACTGACGACGCCGGCAAATATGTGCTGGCCCAGAACACTGGATTCATCGCCGGCAAGGTCAGCGCGCACCGCGACGGCTTCGGCTTCGTGATTCCCGACGAACCGGGCGAGGACCTGTTCCTGTCCGATAAGGAAATGCAGAAGGTGCTGCACGGCGACCGCGTGCTGGCCAAGGTCAGCGGCACCGACCGGCGCGGCCGCAAGGAGGGCACCATCGTCGAGGTGGTCGAGCGCGGCAACAGCCACGTGATCGGCCGCCTGCTGATCGAGAACGGCGTCTGGGTGGTCGCGCCCGAAGACAAACGCATCGGCCAGGACATCATCGTGCTCGGTTCGCCCGGCAAGGCCAAGGCGGGGCAGGTGGTCAGTGTCGAACTGGTCGAGCAGCCCTCGCGCTTCAAGCAGCCCACCGGCAAGATCGTGGAAGTGCTGGGCGAGCTGGACGACCCGGGCATGGAAATCGAGATCGCCGTGCGCAAGTTCGGCGTGCCGCACATCTTCTCGCCGGGCGCATTGAAGCAGGCCGCCAAGCTGCCGGCCGAAGTGCGCGACGCCGACCTGGCCGACCGCGTGGACCTGCGCGACGTGCCGCTGGTGACCATCGACGGCGAGGACGCGCGCGACTTCGACGACGCGGTCTACTGCGAGCCGGTCAAGATTGGCCGCACCAATGCCTATCGCCTGATCGTCGCGATTGCCGACGTGAGCCATTACGTCAAGCCCAACGACGCCCTCGATGAAGATGCGCTCGAGCGCAGCACCTCGGTGTACTTCCCGCGCCGCGTGATCCCCATGCTGCCCGAGAAGCTGTCCAACGGCCTGTGTTCGCTGAACCCGGCCGTCGATCGCCTGACCCTGGTGTGCGATGCCGTGATCACGCAAAAAGGCGAGATCAAGGCCTACCAGTTCTACCCGGCCGTGATCCACTCGGCCGCGCGCCTGACCTATACGGAAGTGGCCGAGATCCTCGGCAACACCAACGGCCCGGAAGCGCAGCGCCGGCCGGCCGTGGTGCCGCACCTGATGAACCTGTACGACGTGTTCCACGCCTTGCAGCGCGCCCGCAACGAACGCGGCGCGATCGATTTTGAAACCACCGAGACCTACATCGTCTGTAATTCGCTGGGCAAGATCGAGAAGATCATCCCGCGCACCCGCAACGATGCGCACCGCGTGATCGAGGAATGCATGCTGGCGGCGAACGTGTGCGCGGCCGACCTGCTGATCCGCCACAAGCATCCCGGCACCTACCGCATCCACGCTTCGCCCACCAAGGAGAAGCTGACCCAGGTGCGCACTTTCCTGGCGCAGGTGGGCCTGTCGCTGGGCGGCGGCGACAAGCCGACGGCCAACGACTACGCCGAGCTGATGAAGAAGGTGAAGGAGCGTCCGGACGCCGCCCTGCTGCAGACCATGCTGCTGCGTTCGATGCAGCAGGCCGTCTACAGCCCGGACAATATCGGCCACTTCGGCCTGGCGTACGAGGCCTATGCCCACTTCACCAGCCCGATCCGGCGCTATCCGGACTTGCTGACGCACCGCGCCATCAAGGCCATCTTGCAGGGCAAGAAGTACGAGCCGAAAGGCATCGAGCTGGGCAAGCTGAACACCAGCGTGTCGAACGCCACCCGCAAGCAGCAAGCCAAGGACAAGGCCGAAGGCAAGCAGAAGAACGAAAAAGACCTGACCATCTGGGACGCGCTGGGCGTGCACTGCTCGGCCAACGAGCGCCGGGCCGACGAAGCCTCACGCGA
This sequence comes from Gammaproteobacteria bacterium, assembly GCA_046566285.1. Classification (GTDB taxonomy): domain Bacteria; phylum Pseudomonadota; class Gammaproteobacteria; order Burkholderiales; family Burkholderiaceae_D; genus Telluria_A. The sequence continues at coordinate 2,125 of JBKHWY010000416.1, forward strand.
CGTGGAAGCCTGGCTGAAGTGCTACTTCATCAAGGACAAGCTGGGCGAGGAATTCACCGGCGTGGTCTCGGGCGTGACGACCTTCGGCATCTTTGTCCAGCTCGACCAGCTGTTCGTCGAAGGCCTGGTGCACGTGACCGAACTGGGGACCGATTACTTCCAGTACGACGAAGCGCGCCATGAGCTGCGCGGCGAGCGTACCGGCAAGCGCTATCAGCTGACCGATCGCGTCACCGTGCAGGTGGCCCGGGTCGACCTGGAAGCGCGCAAGATCGACCTGGTGCTGGCCGGCGCCGATGCCATGCTTGAGACCGGCGCGGGCAAGCCCAAGAGCGCCGCGCACAAGGCGCTGGACGCCAAGCCGGCCAAGGCCCCGGGCGGACGGGGCAAGCGCAACAACGTCAGCACCAACAGCCCGTCGGCCTACCAGTTCGACGCCGGCGACGAGGAGGAGGCGTTCGTCAAGCCGCGCCGCAGCAAGGGCGCCAGCAGCGCCAGCAGCGCCAGCGGCTCGAATGGCGCGCCACGGGTAGCCAAGAGCAGCAAGGCCGCCAAGACCGCGGCCTCCAAGACCGGCGCCAAAGCCGGCAGCAGGTCCAAGACCAAGCGATAAAACTAGTGGAATACCCGCGCCGAAAGGCGCCCTGAAAGAAGACGAGCTTTATAAAGAATAAGACATGAAGAATAAGATGATTTTTGGCTTCCACGCGGTCACCTCGCGGCTGCGCCACGAGGCCCAATCGGTGGAAGAGATTTTTGTCGACGCCACCCGCCAGGACCGCCGCATGCAGGACCTGATCGCGGCCGCCAAGGGCGCCGGCGTGCGCGTGATGCCGGTTGAATCGAGCCGGCTCGACAAGATCGTCGGCACGCGCCGCCACCAGGGCGTGATTGCCTTTGCCAGCCAGCTGGCGCTGGCGCGCAACCTGGACGAACTGCTGGACGCGATCGATGGCCCGCCGCTGCTGCTGATCCTCGATGGCATCACCGATCCGCACAACCTGGGCGCCTGCCTGCGCGTGGCCGACGGCGTGGGCGCGCACGCGGTGATCGTGCCCAAGGACCGTGCCGTGGGCCTGAACGCGACCGCCGCCAAGGTGGCCAGCGGCGCGGCCGAGACGGTGCCGTACATCACCGTGACCAACCTGGCGCGCACCATGCGCGAATTGAAGGAGCGCGGCATCTGGCTGATCGGCACCAGCGACGACGCCGACCAGGGCCTGTACGAAGCCGACTTCAAGGGCCCCACGGCCCTGGTGATGGGATCGGAAGGCGAGGGCATGCGGCGCCTGACGCGCGAGACGTGCGACCTGCTGGTCAGCATTCCCATGTTCGGGTCGGTGGAAAGCCTGAACGTGTCGGTGGCTTCGGGCGTTTGTTTGTACGAAGCCCGGCGCCAGCGCATCGCCGCCGAGGCCTGATTTTTTGTGACAAACTGAACAATTGCCTCCTTTCGTACGAGCAATCGGGCTACCTCTGCCGCGCTAAGGGGGCATTCAGACCCTAGAGATGGTCCGGTAATGTCGTTGTTCTGGTGAGCTTCGGCTCATGCAGAAGCTTGGATTTGAAACTCATTACCTGGTCGTCAGGCACGTCGAATCGGCGAATCCACTGCTCCGCAGCCCACCCGACCAGGCGGGGCTCGCCATGCTGCGATGGATAATGTAAGGTCTCGATTTTCTCGATCCGAACTTCTTTGAATGCCATGTTGGGCAACACGAAGAGTGCAGGCAGTGGATCGATATTGACGTCGGCGATCTCGGGTTTCGGTCCGGCTTGAACGACTATGCCATCGCCGTAATCATATTTCGCGAACCAATCGGCAGGTAACTCGGAGTGGAGTGCAAACAGGCCACCCACCTTGTCGAGTAGTGCGTGATTCACTGCCGTGAGCCACCCAACGGATTTGATATGTTCACGTATGCCGCTCTTTCCTCGTCCTCCGATGACAGCGGCATTCCCAGCGTCGATGCCGTTCATTAGCGTGGTCATGAATGCTTCAGTTGCTTCGTTCTGCTCTTCACGGGGTAGCGAGAGATTAAACGCAAAGCCGGCATGTCCGTGCACTACTCGTAAAAGCCGAGAAAACTTTACGAAGAGGTCTTGGAATGCCGTCGGGTTTTCTTCAACGAACAACGCGGGAAACGAGAATGCAAGCGCGCCAAGTCCTCCACTCGCCATCTGAGCTCGCCATGCGCGCACACCCTGGACATAGAATTGCCATGGGCTCGCGTCTTCCGGTTTCTTTCCGCCGACATAGGCGAAACTGACCAGATCGTCAGCGTCCAGCTTTTTCATCATGGATGTGATAGCTGGTGCGTCGCTGTAGGATTGCAGGTTGGGCCCGGTGGGCGGTTCTTCACGCCACAGCCATGTTAGGTGTTC
>JBKHWY010000417.1:0-4507 GCA_046566285.1 Gammaproteobacteria bacterium
CCGGACTTTGCCCGGTGCCTGGCACTGGCGCCTGCTGCGCCACCGCAGCCGTGCCGGGTTCGGCCGGCGCGGGCGGGGCCGGCACGCCGGGCGGCGCGCCCGCCGGCGACCATTCGCCCTTCTCGATCATGGCAGCGATGGGATCGGTGGGCTTCACCGGGTACAGGTCGAAGATCAGGCGGTGCTTGTAGTTGCCCACCGGGGCCAGCGTGAACAGCTGCGGCTTGACTTCTTCCTTCAGGTCGAACACCAGGCGCACCACGTTGGGGCGGTTCTGGCCCACCCGCACCTGCTTGATGTAGGGGTCGTTCGACTGCACCTTCGCGACCAGGCTCTTGAGCGTCGGGTTCAGTTCCAGCCCGTCGATATCAACCACCAGCCGGTGCGGATCGGCCACCATGAAGTGGGTGACTTTCAGCTCGCTGTCGTTCTCCAGCGTGACGCGGGTGTAGTCGTCCGCCGGCCACACGCGCACGGCCAGGATCTGGGCGGCGCGGGCGGGCAGGGCGGGCAATACCGACAACAGCAGGGTGCCGCCGGCTTTGAGCAGGGTGCGCCGGCTGACGGGCGCAGAGGTCAGGGAAGGGGGGTGAATTCGAGACGGTCGAGGCATAACAGACCCAGGTCGGACAACGCTTGCAATTCTACCTCACGCCCGACCCCGGCAACGCTGAGCAATACATTCACATCGGGGTCCGGCAACACCGGCGCGGCCTTTTCCGGCCACTCGACGATGCAGATATTGTCAGCGTTGAACTCTTCGCGAAAACCGGCGTCCAGGAACTCTTCCGGACTGGCCATGCGATACAGGTCGAAATGGATCACGTTGACAAGCCGCCCGTCCAGCATCACCCGGTACGGCTCGGACAGGGTGTAGGTCGGGCTCTTGACCGTGCCGGCATGCCCGGCCGCGTGCAGCAGGGCGCGCGTCAGCGCGGTCTTGCCCGCGCCCAGGTCGCCGTGCAGGTGGATCGACAGACCGGGCGCGAGCACGCGCGCCAGGGCCGCGCCCAGGGCGGCGGTGGCGGCTTCGTCGGGAAGGTGGGCTCTGAATGACTGCATCGAATAAAATGATCGTTTCCGTGGCGCGTTTCACCGTTTGACCGCTTCTCCACATGCCCCTGTCCCTGTCCCCCAGCGAACTGACCGATCTGGTCCGTGCCATCAAGGCGTGGGGGGCGGAGCTCGGCTTTGCCGATGTGCGCATTGCGGACGCCGACCTGGCGCATGCCGAAGCGGGCCTGCAAGCCTGGCTGGACGCGGGCCATCATGGCGACATGGATTATATGGCAACTCACGGAATGAAGCGTGCCCGTCCCGCCGAACTGGTGCCCGGCACGCTGCGGGTGATCAGCGCGCGCATGGATTACCTGCCGGTGGCGACGCGCCCCGGCTGGCGCGAGCGCGAACGCGCGCGCCTGTCCGAACCCGGCGCGGCGGTGGTGTCGATGTATGCGCGCGGACGCGACTACCACAAGGTGCTGCGCAACCGCCTGCAGCAGCTGGCCGAACGCATCCGCGCCCGCACGGGCGAATTGGGCTTTCGGGTGTTCACCGATTCCGCGCCCGTGATGGAATTGCCGCTGGCGGAAAAAGCGGGACTGGGCTGGCGCGGCAAGCATACGCTCTTGCTCAACCGCGAGGCCGGTTCGATGTACTTTATCGGCGAGATCCTGGTGGATGTGCCGCTGCCGGTCGATCCGCCCACCGGCGCGCATTGCGGGCAGTGCCGCGCGTGCATCGATGCCTGCCCGACCGGGGCGATCATCGGCCCGGGGCGGCTGGATGCGCGCCTGTGCATCTCTTACCTGACCATTGAACTAAAGGGCAGCATCCCGGTCGAACTGCGCGGGAAGATTGGCAACCGCGTGTATGGCTGCGACGATTGCCAGACCGTCTGCCCATGGAACAAGTTCGCCCAGCGCGCGGCCGTGGCCGACTTCGACGAGCGCAACGACCTCGGCAGCAGCACCATGCTGGCGCTGTTCGCCTGGGACGAGGAAGCCTTCAACCGCCGCATGGAGGGCAGTCCGATCCGCCGCATCGGCCACGAACGCTGGCTGCGCAACCTGGCCGTCGGCCTGGGCAATGCGGCCGATGCCATGCCGGGCGACGCCGCCATCGTGGCGGCCTTGCAGGCGCGCGCCGATCACCCGTCCGCGCTGGTGCGCGAGCATGTGCAGTGGGCGCTGGCGCGCCATGGCCGGCCGGCGCCGGATGCGCAGGTCAACGCGCCGGTGTCAGATGCGCCGCAGGCGTAAGGCCGACCAGTCGCTGTCCACCGACATGATCGCCACCGGCGTGGCGCCTCTTTCCTTGACATAGGCGGCGATGCTGTCGCGCGTGATGTTGGTGGCCTTGGCGGCGGTCTGCTTGAGAAAGCCGATCCACAGCGAGCCTTTCTCACCCATGCGCTCGAGCGCCTGCGGGAAGTATTTCTCCAGCTCGTCCTGGTTCATGGCGAACATCAGCACCACGTCGGCCTTCTCGCCATCGGCCACGATGAGTTCCTGTGGCATCTGCGCCGTCACCGCAGGATGGGCTTCCCCGTTGTAGATCGCCATCGACCTGGCGTTTTTGAGATACATGCGATCGGCTATCGTCTTGTCGCTCATCTGCGGCCCCTTTTTTCGTCCGTAACTTCGTCCGTGACTTCGTCCTTGAGGAATTGGCAAGGAAATTATGCCTTTACCTTTAGACCACCGTACGCACCGTTCCGTTCTGTATCTTTTGTCCCTGAGGTCGCCGGAAAGGGCACCGCAACCCGTCGTTTGGCACTTGCTACCACGAATTATTTACTACTGAAATTATTTCATTTCGCGTGCAAAAAAAACCACAGTTTCCGATTTTAAATACGCTATGATGAGCACCTTTCCTGGGCACCACTATGGTGCGACAGGTGCAGGACACGGCAAGTTTGGGGGAGCAGTAGATAAGAGCACGGTAGTCCATACCGGAGAACATCGAGGAGACACGCGTTTTTCAGAATGCTGTTGGCACTGACCAAACGGCCGGAAACGCGAACAAAATTTGAAACGCACCACCTGGTGCGTTTTTTTTCGTCCTGCGCCTGTGATGTTGGTCAGCACGTTTTCTTTCCTTCACCTGCGCGCTACACTGTCGGCATGACTTCGCCCGCCACGCCTGACCTGTTTTCCGCCATCGTTCCCGCCCCGTTCGGCGCCATCGGCGTGCGCGCCGAGGGTGAGCACCTGCGCGAGCTGGTGTATCTGCCGCCCCAATTCGGTGCGCAGGACGCGCGCTGCGGCGTGTCGCAGGAAGCGGCGCGCCAGGTCGAGCGCTACCTGGCCGACCCCGATTTCGTGTTCCAGCTACCCTTGCGGCCGGCCGGCACCGCCTTCCAGCAGCGCGTGTGGGCGGCGATTTCGGCCATCCCGCGCGGCAAGGTGCTGACCTATGGCCAGGTGGCGCGCCTGATCGCCTCGGCCCCGCGCGCCGTCGGCCAGGCCTGCGGCGCCAACTGGTTCCCGCTGGTGATCCCGTGCCACCGCGTCACCGCCACCGGCGGGCTGGGCGGCTTTTCCAATCACGACGACGAGAACGGCTTTCACCTGTCCGTCAAACGCTGGCTGCTCAAGCACGAAGGCGTCAGCAATACGCCATGGCAGCAGCAGTCAATCTTCAGCTGATCGACGCGTTCTGCGACGCGCTCTGGCTCGAGCAGGGTCTGGCGAAAAACTCCATCGATGCCTACCGGCGCGACATGCAGTCGTTCGCGCGCTGGCTGGAAAGCCAGCGGCCCGGGCGCGCCAGCCTGCATGCGGTCGAGGGCCATGACCTGGAAGCGTATTTCGCCGCGCGCCATGGCGACACCAAGCCCAGCTCGGCCAACCGGCGCCTGTCGGTCCTGAAGCGCTTCTACCAGCTGGCGCTGCGCAACCGCCAGATGGACCAGGACCCGTGCCTGAAGCTGGCCTCGGCGCGCCAGCCGCAGCGCTTCGTGCACACGCTGTCCGAAGCGCAGGTCGATGCGCTGCTGGACGCGCCGGACGTCGATACGCCGCTGGGCCTGCGCGACCGCACCATGCTGGAACTGATGTACGCCAGCGGGCTGCGGGTATCCGAACTGGTCGACCTGAAGCTGGTCGAACTGAGCATGAACGATGGCATCGTGCGCGTCACCGGCAAGGGCAGCAAGACCCGGCTGGTGCCATTCGGCATGGCCGCGCGCGAGTACATCGAGCGTTACCTGCGCGAGGCGCGCGCCGTCATCCTCAACGGCCAGGTCGACGATGCCCTGTTCGTGACGGGGCGGGGGGGGCCGATGACGCGCCAGATGTTCTGGGTGCTGGTCAAGAAACACGCGCTGCGCGCCGGCATCACGGCGCCGCTGTCCCCGCACACCCTGCGCCATGCGTTTGCCACCCACCTGCTCAACCATGGCGCCGACCTGCGCGTGGTGCAGCTGCTGCTGGGGCATGCGGACATCTCTACCACGCAAATCTATACCCACGTGGCGCGCGAGCGCATGAAACAGCTGCACGCC
>JBKHWY010000418.1:0-4498 GCA_046566285.1 Gammaproteobacteria bacterium
GGAGGTGAGCGTGCTGCCCCAGGACCTGTCGCACCGCGACATCAACCAGACCCTGGGCCAGGAGAGCGAGTACACGCGCGCGGTGGAGCATTTCATCGACGAGCTGGTGGCCGAAGCGGGCCGCCCGCGCTACCGGCGAAATTGACAGGGCCGCTGGCCCGGCCTATAGTCCGCTGACTTTTCCAGCTCCCCACGCCTTTCACCATGCAGCTCCAACTGATCCGCCAGCGCCTGCGCGCGATGGGCGCCCTGCCCTTGCACGAACAGCGCGTGCTGCGCGACTGGATCCTCGGCCGTTCGCGCGACGCGGGCCGGCGTCCGGCCAACGATTTCCTGCCGCTGCCGGTGCGCGAAGGCCTGGTGGCGCTGGACGCGGAGATGGCGGCCATGGCGCACATCGTGTCGTCGCACCCGGGCGAGGACGGCGCGGCGCGCCTGCTGGTTGGCCTGGCGGACGGCCAGATGGTGGAGAGCGTGCTGCTGCCGAGGGGTGGTGTGTGCGTGTCCAGCCAGGTGGGCTGCGCGGTCGGGTGCCAGTTCTGCATGACCGGACGCGATGGGCTGGTTCGCCAGCTCACCAGCGGCGAGATCCTGGCCCAAGTGGCGCTGGCGCGCACGCTGCGCCCGGTGAAGAAAGTGGTCTTCATGGGCATGGGCGAACCGGCCCATAACCTGGACAATGTGGTCGAAGCGATCGAGCTCCTGGGCCTGGAAGGCAATATCGGCCACAAGAACCTGGTGTTTTCCACCGTGGGCGACCCGCGCGTGTTCGAGCGCCTGCCGCACGGCGCGGTCAAGCCGGCGCTGGCGCTGTCCCTGCACACCACGCGTGCGGACCTGCGCGCCACGCTGCTGCCGCGCGCCCCGCGCATGGCGCCGGAGGAACTGGTGGAACGTGGGGACGCCTATGCGCGCCTGACCGGCTATCCGGTGCAGTACCAGTGGACGCTGCTCGATGGCGTGAACGATGGCCCCGACGAACTCGATGGCATCGTGCAGCTGTTGAAGGGCAAGTACGCCGTGCTGAACATGATCCCCTACAACGCCATTCCCGACCTGGCATTTCGCCGCCCCAGCTGGGACAAGGCGCACGCCATCGCGCAGGCGCTGCACCGGCGCGGGGTGCTGACCAAGCTGCGCGATTCGGCCGGCCAGGATGTCGATGGCGGCTGCGGCCAGCTGCGCGCGCGCGCCGAAGCGCCGGGCAGGAAGCGCATCGCCATCGCGGCGCGCGCGGCCTAGGGAGTCAGCGCGCCGCTGGTCCAGTGCTCGTACTTGGCGTCGATGCGGCGCGCGGTCCCGTCGCGGTTCATCAGCTCCAGGGCGGCATTCATCTTGTCGATCAAGGCATCGGGCACGCCGGTATTGCAGGCCAGGTAGACGCGCACGCGGTTAAACACCAGCACCGGGACGATCTGCCCGGCCAGCTTGTGCTGCTCCATCGACTGCGGATCGCGCCGGATCACGGCGGCCCACAGGTCGATGCGGTTGGCCAGCAGCTTGCGCGGGTTGATGCTGTCGGTGGGCGCCGGATCGACATTGAAGCCGCGCGTGCGCAGATATTCGTCGCGCGCGTCGCCGTTGTAGGTGCCGATGCGCAGGCTGCGCGCGTCCTCCAGCGTGCGCAGGGCGTAGCTGCGGTCGGCGCGCCCCATCAGCACCCATTCGGCTTCGTCGGTCGGGCCCACCCACTTGAACAGTTTTTCGCGCTCCGGCGTGCGGGTGGTGGAGAACACGCAGGCGTCGGTTTGCCGCAGCGCGACCGTGTAGGCGCGCTTCCAGGGCAGCAGTTCGAGCGTGTAGTCGATGCCGGCCCGGCGCACCATCTCGCGCACCTTGTCGGTGGCGATGCCGGTCACCTCGCCCTTGATGCGCATGCTGGCGGGGGGCGAGTGTTCGGTCATCAGGGTCAAGCGCGGCGCCGGAGCCTGGGCCAATGCCCCGCCCGCGCATGCCAGCAGCAGCAGCGCCGCTGCGATGTGTTTGGCCAATCCCTTCAAGTCACCTCCGCCGATCGCACGTATGGATACCGCTGCCTCAATCCATTGACTCAGTTTGCCATCAGGATAGCAGATCGCACAGGCGAAACCATTCCCGGCGCGGCAATCCCCACCCTACAGGTGCTCGGGCTGGGCGTGTGCCAGCGGCGCGGTGGCGTGGCGCGCGGCCAGTTCGTGGTACAGCGCGGTGTAGCTGGTGGCCATGCGCTCGGAGGTGAACAGCTCCCAGTAGCGCGCCTCGGCGCGCCGGCCCATGGCGGCGGCCAGCTCGGGCTCGTCCAGGAGCCTGCGCATGGCCTGGCGCAGCGCCAGCGGGTCGCACGGCGGCACCACGATGCCGGTCTCGCCATCGACGTTGATGTAGCTGGTGCCGGTGCCGATCTCGCACGACACCATGGGTTTGCCGTACATGGCCCCTTCCAGCAGCGAGATGCCGAAGGCTTCCGAGCGCAGGTGCGATGGGAAGGCGATGCCGTGGCAGAGCGTCAGCAGGGCGATCTTGTCGACTTCGTCGACGGCGCCCACGAAAAACACATGGTGCAGTCCCAGGCGCTGGGCCTGGGCTTTCAGTTCCATTTCGATCGGACCGGCGCCGACGATCACCACCGGGATGTCGGTGCCGGCCACGGCGTCGAGCAGGTACTGCAAGCCCTTGTAGTAGCGCAGCACGCCCACGAACAGGAAGAACGGACGCGCGCCGATCACGCCGCGCCAGTGCGCCATGCGGCCGGCATCCGCGCCCGGATAGATGGTCTTGTCCAGGCCATAGGTGATGATGCGGGTCTTGTCGCGGTAGCGCTGCAGGATGGGCGAGGACGCCATGTAGTTGGGCGAGGTGGCCACAATGCGGTCCACGCTGGCGAGAAAACGGTGCTTGAGCGGCTGGTACAGGCGCAGCAGGGTTTTCTGGCGCACGATGTCCGAGTGGTAGGTGACCACGCTGGGCTTGCGCACCCGCGCTACAAAGTGGGCCAGGTCCATGAACGGCCACGGGAAGTGGTAGTGCACCACGTCGGCCGCGCGCGCCATGCGCGCGAGCTGGCCGATCGAGGACAGCGAGACGCTGTTGGAGGCGATCTCGAAGTCCTGCGGGGCGCGCACCACGCGGTGCCCTTCGAACTGGAAGTCGAGCTGGGTCTTCTGGCGCGTGAGCGTCAATACCTGGTTGGTGACGCCCAGGCGGCCGGTGCCCACGCACATCTGGCGGATCACCTGCTCGATACCGCCTACCGAGTCCGGATAGTAGGTCTTGTAAAAGTGAAGGACGCGCATAGGCTGGAAAAGCTTGGACCTTTGCTTATTGAGAAAGGACAGCATGATACACGGCGGCGGTCCGCTCTGCCGTGGCTTGCCAGGTCATTTGCCGCGCGCGTACCCGCCCTGCATCGATGCAGCGCTGGCGCAGGGCGCAGTCCAGCGCCAGCGCCTCCATGGCGGCGCCGATCGCGCCGGTATCGAGCGGATCGATGTCCAGCGCCGCGCCCTGCGTGACCTCCGGCAGCGAGCTGGCGATGGAGGCCACCACCGGCACGCCGGCCGCAAAGGCTTCCAGCACGGGGATGCCGAAGCCTTCGTACAGCGAAGGGAACACGAACACGCCGGCGCCGTCGTACACGTGGCGCAGCGCCGCCTTGGCGGTCAGGTCGCGCAGCCACAGCACCTGTTCGCCGTTCGCGCGCGCGGCATCGAAGCGGCGCAGCAGGTCTTCGCAGCGCCAGCCGGCCTGGCCCACGATGACGAGCTGGCGCTCGGCGCGGAGAAGCTTGGGCAAGGCCAGGTAGGCGTCCAGCAGGCGCTCGACGTTCTTGCGCGGCTGCAGGGTGCCGACGAACAGGAAGTAGCCGCGCCGCAGGCCGTGCGCGGCCAGGGCGGCGTCGGCCGCCGCGGCATCGCAGGGTTCCAGCCAGTCGGAGTGCACGCCGTTGGGCACCACGCTGATGCGCCGTTCATCGACGCCGAAGCACTGCACCAGTTCATCGATGGCGAACTGCGACAGGGCGATCACGTGGTCGGCCTTCTGCGCGGCTTTTTTCTGCAGCCAGTTCTTCACCCCGCGCAGGCGCGGACTGCACCACTCGGGATACTTGATCGGCAGGGCATCGTGCAGGGTGGCCACCACCGGGCAATCCATGCGCACGACGCGGTAGTCGGTGACGTGGAAAACGTCCACCGGCATGTGCATGCGGTGCACGGCGGGGGTCAGCAGGTCGGTGAGGGAGGCCGCTTCGAACGATTGCGGCAGGCGCTGGCCGACAGTGATGCCGGCATGGCCGCCTGCAGGTGGGCGTGCGGGAGGATAGGAAAAGCCCTCGACGCGGCAGCCGGCGGCGGGCAGGTTGTCGTGCAGGGCTTGCGTGTAGACGCCGATGCCGTCCAGCCGTCCACCTGTCAGGCCTGGCTCGATCATGGTCGTTCCCAGGCCGACGTGCAGCAGGCTCACGCCTGGTACATCCAGCGCAGCGTGTCGGGCAGCGGAGTGGGCTGGATGGTGCCGATCA
>JBKHWY010000419.1:0-4489 GCA_046566285.1 Gammaproteobacteria bacterium
TGGCAGCCGCAAGGTCGCGCTGCTGTTTCGCGACATCAGCGAGCGCATGCGCTCGGACGAACGGCTGCGCCGCCTGGCGGCCGACCTGGCCGAAGCGGACCGCCGCAAGACCGAGTTCCTGGCCACGCTGGCGCACGAACTGCGCAATCCGCTGGCCCCGATCAGGAGCGGCCTGGATGTGCTGCGCATGAGCGCGGACAAGCCCGGCACGTTGGAACGCGTGCGCGAGATGATGGAGCGCCAGGTCACCCACATGGTGCGCCTGATCGACGACCTGCTCGATATCGCGCGCATCGGCGGCGGCAAGCTGGAACTGAAAAAGGAATGGCTGGCCTTGCAGGACGTGCTGGCCAGCGCCGTCGAGACCAGCATGCCCCTGATCGACGCCTGGCGCCACCGGCTGCAAGTGGACCTGCCGCCGGCGAAGATCATGATCGAGGTGGACGCCACCCGCATCGCGCAGGTGGTGGCCAACCTCCTCAACAACGCCGCCAAGTACACCCCGCCGGGCGGGCAGATCGGCCTGGCTGCGCGCATCGAAGGCCACGAAGTGGTGATCACGGTCAGCGACAACGGCGTCGGCATCCCGGCCGATGCGCTGGGCGGCGTGTTCGAGATGTTCAACCAGATCGGCCGCCACAAGGACCGCGCGCAGGGGGGCCTGGGCATCGGCCTGTCGCTGGTGCGCCAGCTCACCGCCATGCATGGCGGCAGCGTGGAAGCGCACAGCGACGGCGTCGGCAAGGGCAGCACCTTCACCTTGCGCCTGCCGCTGCCGCCCCAGTTGGACGCGGGCGAACACGCCAGCGCCACGCCGGCGCGCCGCGAAGGGGGCGCGCGCCGCGTGCTGGTGGTGGACGACAACGTCGATGCGGCCGAGATCCTGTCGGCCATGCTGGAACTCACCGGCCACGTGACGCGGGTGGCGCACAACGGGCATGCCGCGCTGGAAGCGGCCCAGGCCTTCCGTCCGGACGTGGCCTTCCTCGACATCGGCATGCCCGGCATGGACGGGTACGAACTGGCGCATGCGCTGCGCCAGCTGCCCGGCATGCAGGACATCGTGCTGGTGGCGCTGACCGGCTGGGGCGCGCACGAGGACCGCGCACGCTCGCGCGATGCCGGCTTCAACCATCACCTCACCAAGCCGGCCGACTTCATGGCCGTGCAGGCCTTGCTGGCCGAGACCGCAACATGAAGCGCAGGACAAATTTCACTATTTTTGGAAAAGCCCTTGCGCAGGGTGAAAAAAGTACGCTATGATTCGGCCTCTTCAAGACGTGGTGACAAACGTCTGATGCGATGTGAAGTGAAGTGTGCGGGCGCTTAGCTCAGTTGGTAGAGCGGAGCCCTTACAAGGCTTAGGTCGGGAGTTCGAGCCTCTCAGCGCCCACCAAACTTGTTCATCGCATGTGATCAGCAGCACCGATCATCGCTGCCTTCGCCTCAAGCGAAGAACGGCAAAACGGAGTGGTAGTTCAGTTGGTTAGAATACCGGCCTGTCACGTCGGGGGTCGCGGGTTCGAGTCCCGTCCGCTCCGCCAGCATCAAAGAAGAAGAGCCCGCAACTGCGGGCTCTTTTCTTTTTCGGGTTCAGAAAAGCCGATTAAGGCTTGATTGGCACAGCAGGTGCCGTCGTCCTGGCGAAGGCCAGGACCCATGGCGCGCTCAGTCAGTGGCACAGTTCCACTCTGAGCCAGCGCGCTTTGGATCCTGGCCTTCGCCAGGATGACGAGTTGATTTTGCAGTGCTAATTAGTGCAGCTACCCCTTTCGCAAACCGTCCTTCGCCAGGAGTACCGTCGTCACTCCCCGCCGCCCGGCGCACGCCGCTTGATCAGGCCCACCTCGACCCGATTGCGTCCCCCGCTCTTGGCCGTGTACAGCGCATGGTCCGCACGCGCCAGCGCCGTGCTGATGGCTTCGTCCGCATCGACCATCACCAGCCCGATCGACACCGTCAGCACCACCGGCTGGCCCTCGATGGACAGCGGCGACATCTCCACCGCCGCGCGCAGGCGCTCGGCCGCCTGCATCGCGCCCATCAGATCGGTGGCGGGCAGCAGCAGCGCGAACTCTTCCCCGCCCAGCCGCCCCAGGATGTCGCGCTCGCGCAGGGTGGACTCGGCGGTGCGCGCGAATGCGCACAGGGCGCCGTCGCCGGCGGCGTGACCGTAGCGGTCATTGAGGCGCTTGAAGTAGTCGATGTCGAGCATCATCAGCGCCACCGACTGCTGCTGGCGCTGGGCCTGGGCGCGCGCGCGCTCGGTGGCCTCGAAGAACGCACGCCGGTTCAACAGGCCCGTCAGGCTGTCGACGGTCGCCAGGTGCGCCAGCGCGGTATCGTCCTTGGCCTTGCACAGCAAGACAAAACCGAAGCTGTTGACGATCATGAGCAGGTAGCAGACCGACCAGGTCAGCACCAGCAGCGCATCCGCATCGAACAGGCTCATACGGGACGGCGCCAGCCCCTCCCAGGCCCGCGCGCACATCACGGCGCAGAACAGCACATCGGTCAGCCCGACGATGGCCTGCAGCAGCGAAGTGGCGCGCCGGCGCAGCAGCATGAAGGCGCGGATGGCGGCCAGCATGGCAAACATCAGCGTCATCATGGCCGTGACGTGAGCCTGCGCCATGCCGCCCAGCGTGGCGACGTGGTAGCCCACCAATGCCAGCACGCACAGCAGGTAGAGGGGCCGGCGCCAGTGGTGGCAGCCGAAGAAGTGACAATAGGCCCCCGCTTCGGCCATCACGCCCAGCATCAAGGCGGTATTGGCCGCGCCTTCGAGCCACAGGGCGCCCTGCATCGGCGGGCCGGTCCATTCAAGCCAGGCAAAATAATGGCCCAGGCCCTGGATGAGTTTGGCCCCGCGCCACAGGCGCAAGGCAGGGTTGTCCGCGCCGCCATGGGCGTACGCGCCCATGACAATGGCAAAGCCAATGTTGCCGATGGCAAGCACCAGCATAAAAGTCCGAATGTCGATCACAGCAAGTCCTGGTGGGCACAGCGCGCCGGCGCGTGGTTTGGGCTATCCGGCTGGGAGTTCTCTGGGTGCAGCCGCCACCGGCAGGGATGTGCGAGCGTTCCGGGCGGTATCAACTATTTCCACAAGGAATTATTTTAGCGCAAAAAATCGCTCTGATGCTTTTTGTTGCAAATCGTGCGTTGTTGATATGCCATGTCCGCGTCAATAGCGGATAATAGGGAAGAATGCGCAGGGATCATGCGCAGGCACAATGCGCCCCTCTGGAGTTTGTCCCGATGTTTGGTTTCCTCAAGCCGCCTCCGCTGTCGCCGCGGCTGCACCGCCTCAAGAATTCTGCCTTGTTCAGTTCGCTTACCCCGCTGGAACTGAAGATCGTCGACGGCCTGATGCACGAGCGCCGCTACCTGCTCGACGAGATCGTGTTCGACGAAGGCGAGGAAGGGCAAGCGCTGTACGTCATCATGTCCGGGCGCATTGGCATCCGCCGCGCCGGGCCGAACGGCTTTCGCACCGTGTCCCAGCTGGAGCCGGGCAGCATCTTCGGCGACCTGGCGCTGCTCGACAACACCCCGCGCACGGCGCAGGCGCGCGCGCTCGAGAACAGCGAACTGGCCGTGTTCTTCCGCGCCGACTTCATGGGGCTGATGGAAACCGACGCCGTCATCGGCTACAAGATCTCGCTGGCGCTGGCGCGGCTGATGAGCCAGCGCCTGCGCGACTGGATGGCCGGCAGCACGCCCGCCGAAACGCCATGAGCAAGCGCCCGGCCACGGTGTGGCGCACCGGCTGGACCGACGACCAGCGTTCAGGCCCGCTGGTCTGGATCGGCATCATCGCCGCCACCTGCCTGCTCCTGATCGTGCTCGAGCACACCCTGTTCCTGACCGTGCCCTTCATCTTCGGCACGGTGCTGTACTACATCCTGCTGGCGCCCATGCAGCGGCTGATCCGCGCCGGCTTCGGCCAGGACGCCGCCGCGCTGTCCGTCGGCCTCGTGTTCTTCTGCGTGCTGGCGCTGGTATTGACCGGGCTGTCCTCGCTCATCACCGTGCCCGACCAGCCATGGCGCACGGTGCTCGGCCACTACATCGAAGGGGGCCTGCGCTTCGTGCGCCAGTCGCTCACCCTGCTCGAACAGAAGTCGTCCCTGCTGGACCAGATGAACATCACCTCGCTGGTCACCAAGCGCTTCAAGGCCTTCACCGACGGCTTCGCGCAGAACTACCTGTACGGGATCCTGCTGGGCGCGCTGTCCTGGCTGCCGTCCCTGCTGCTGGCGCCCTTCCTCACCTATTTTTTCCTGCGCGACGGCGCGCGCTTCAAGATGTTTCTGGCGCGCGGCGCGCCCAATGCCTTCTTCGAGCGCACCCTGTTCCTGCTGCACCAGGTGGACCAGACCGCGCGGCGCTACTTCGAAGGCCTCTTGAAGCTGACCGTCATCGACACCATCGTGCTGGCGCTGGGCCTGTGGGCCATCGGCGTGGGCGCCCCGCTGCTGCTGGG
>JBKHWY010000420.1:0-4460 GCA_046566285.1 Gammaproteobacteria bacterium
AGGTGGTGTAGGGCGTAAGCTTGGCCACCTTCGCGCACGGCACCGCCAGCGCGCTGTCGCACGGCAGATAATCGCTCCAGTCGTCATAGCCGGCCTTGAGCGCGCCTTCGATCAGCAAGGCCCGGAAGCCCGAGCAGTCGATGAACAGGTCGCCCTCCAGGCGGCGCCCGTCGGCCAGCTTCAAGGCCGTGATGAAGCCGTCGTCCGGACGCTGTTCCACTTCGGTGATCAATCCCTCCACGCGCTTGACGCCGCGGGCGAGGGCGAAGTCGCGCAGGTAGGCCGCGTACAGGCCGGCGTCGAAGTGGTAACCGTACGAGAAGGCGTTGGCCGCGGTGGGCTGCTCGCCCGCCGGCGGGGCGAAGCGCAGGTTACGCGCCATGACGCTGGCCATCGACCAGTCTTCCAGCGGCGGCATGTTCTGCGCCACCTTGGACAGGCGCAGCCAGTGCATGTGCGGCGAGCGCCCTTCGATGGCGGGGCCGAAGTCGCCGAAGCCGTGGAAGAAGCGCTGCCCCAGCTGGCCCCAGTCCTTGAACTCGATCCCGAGCTTGAAGGTGGCCTGGGTCTTCTTGATGAAGTCCACCCCATCCAGGCCCAGGGCCGCGTTGTAGTAGCGGATGGTCGGCAGGGTCGCTTCGCCCACGCCGATGGTGCCGATGTCGGGCGACTCGACCAGCACGATTGTGCAGGACTTCGGCAGGCGCAGGGCCAGCGGGGCGGCCGTCATCCACCCGGCGGTGCCGCCGCCCACGATGACGATGTTGCGAATGTGTTTCCCGGACATGGGCGCCTCTCTCCGATCTTGTTGCGCAGGCAAGCGGCAGCATGCCCCCTGCATGATTCGATCGAAAAGTATAGCCCAGTTACCCTCGCGCAAGGATGAATACTTTACCGCTGAGCCATGTCAAAGGGCCGCAAAAGGCGGGCCGGACAGCGGAACCACGGCCGCGGCCGCACGGTCTTATTCGTACACTCACCCACAGCACGCCCGCCGTGCCCTCCTTGGAGATTATTCATGCGTCACACTGCCTCTGTATCTTCGGCCCCGTCCGCCCCATCGCGCGCCGCCCGCATCCTGCTCGGCCTGACCCTGATCGCTTCCCTGAACGGCTGCGCCTGGTGGCGCGAACACATGCCGTCCGCGCTGGGCGGCGGCGGCACGTCCGGCGCGTCCGGTTCGTCCGGCGCCTCGGGCAGCTCCACCAAGTCCGGCACCTCGGGCACGTCGGGCACCTCGGGCAACACCGGTTCCGACAGCGACGGCGGCGCGATGAAGCAGGAGTCCAACGGCTGAGGGGGCCTTTCGGTTCGGTAGCGTCCACACGACAGGTGCAGCACAGAATCGCTTTTTCGGCGTAATGACGCTTTGTTTTTGTTTGCTACAGGAGGAGAAACTCGATAACCTATCTCAACGTTAATTTTCCTTGTCTCTGCGCAACGTTTGTTCAAAGAGATGATCTACCTGTCCCGGCCTGCGCAGCCGGGCGGGGCCTACCGTAACCGACTTGCGCGAATCATGGAACTGTCTTCTCGCGCTCTTAAAATTATGCAGTACCTGGTCGGTGCCCTGATGTTCCTGACCATCACCCTGCTCGTGTGGCAACACTACGGTATGGAACGGGTCATCGAACTCAGCCCGCGCGGCGCCTTTCCCTACGCCGTGTTCAATGACGACAAGGACGGGGGCGCGAGCATCGTCAGCGCCGACATCCGCGACGACGCCCTGGTGGTGAACTGCACGCTGGTGCGCCAGTTCGAGTGGCCCTACTGCAGCGTGCGCTTTTCGCTGGGCACACCCACGCGCGGCATGGACCTGTCCGACTTCGACACCGTCGTGCTGGACGTGCGCCACACCGGCCCGGGCCCGCACACCCTGCGCATGTATCTGCGCAATTTCGAGCCGGGCCGTGCCAGTACGCAGGAACTCAATTCCCAGCGCGTCAACGAAATCGAATTCGAAACGCCGGTCCACGGGGGGCTGAATGTACCGATCAGCCTGCTGCACACCGCCACCTGGTGGGCCAAGCTGCGCAACGTGGCCCTGCACGACTCGGCCGTGCGCATCGACAACGTCACCACCGTGGAACTGTCCAGCGGCGTGGCCAACGAGCTGGGTCACCACGTGTTCGAAGTGCGCTCCATCAAGTTCTACGGCAAGTGGATCAGCCAGAAGACCTTGCTGATGGTATTGGTGGCGGCCTGGTTCATGTGCGGCGTCGCCTGGCCGCTGATGGGCGCCCTGCACCTGCGCAGCCAGCTGCGCGCCAAGGAAGCGCGCCTGGCCATGCTGGACGCGCTCAACCAGGCCCTGCAGCTGGAAGCGCGCGAACTGGCGGGCCAGGCCTATACCGACCCGCTGACCGGCGCGCTGAACCGCCAGGGCCTGCGCGACGCGCTCGTCAAGCAATGGCAGACTGCGCCGCACGGCACCAGCGCCATCATCTTCATGGACCTGGACCATTTCAAGCCCATCAACGACAACCAAGGCCATCCGGTGGGCGACGATGTGCTGCGCCGCTTCGCGGCCATGATCCGCGCCGACATCCGCGCCAGCGACAAGCTGGTGCGCTGGGGCGGGGAGGAATTCCTGATCGTCTGTCCGGACACCAGCGCCGTGCACGCGCAGCAGCTGGCCGAAAAATTGCGCCAGTCGATGCCGCAGCAGGCCTGGCCGAACGGGCTGCGCGTGACGGCCTCGTTCGGGGTCACGGAACTGGGCAAGGATGAGGATATCGGCGAAGCCATCAAGCGCGCCGACGATGCGCTCTACCGCGCCAAGCACCGTGGTCGCAATTGCGTGGAAGTGGCGTATCGGGGGGCGCGCCCGGACCTGCAGGCGGCTTGATGCGCGCAGGGGGCATGCCCCCTCGGAGGGTACGGCTCAGGCCGGCAAGCCGAGCGCCTTCTTCTGCAGGCGAATCAGTTCGCCGATCCCGCCTTCGGCCAGGTCCAGCAGGCGGTTCATGCCGGCGCGGTCGAAGGCCGCGCCCTCGGCCGTGCCCTGCACTTCGATGAAGTGCCCGGCATCGGTCATCACCACGTTCATGTCGGTGTCGCAGCCCGAGTCTTCCACGTAGTCCAGGTCCAGCACCGGCGTGCCCTGGTACACCCCCACCGAGATGGCCGCCACGAACGCCTTGACCGGCACGGCCGGCACCACCCCATCGGCCACCAGGCGCGCGAACGCGTCGTATGCGGCTACCATCGCGCCGGTGATCGAGGCCGTGCGGGTGCCGCCATCGGCCTGGATCACGTCGCAGTCGAGATGCAGGGTGCGCTCGCCGAAGGCTTCCAGGTCGAACGCGGCGCGCAGCGAGCGGCCGATCAGGCGCTGGATCTCCTGGGTGCGGCCGGACTGCTTGCCGCGCGCGGCTTCCCGGTCCATGCGGGTGTGGGTCGAGCGCGGCAGCATGCCGTATTCGGCCGTCAGCCAGCCCTGCCCTTTGCCGCGCAGGAAACCGGGCACCTTGTCCTCGATGCTGGCGGTGCAGATCACCTGGGTGTCGCCACACTCGATCAGCACGGAGCCTTCGGCATGCTTGGTGAATTGGCGCGTCAGGCGCACGCCGCGCAGCTGGTCGACGGCTCGCCCGCTCGGGCGCAGTTCAACGGTCATGGTGGTCCTTGTGGAATGGATAAAACAACTAAATTAAATAAATGATATTGCTTATTTGAGTATCTGCGAAGACTTCTCGATCGCCCCGCGGATCTCGGCGATGGCTTTCTCGATCTCGTCCTCGTCGAAGGCGTCGTAGTCGACTTCCGGCTCGGGCCCGTTCTGCATCATGGTGCTGACCTGGTGCTCCTGCAGTGTCATGGTGGAGATGACGGCGCCGGTGCCGGCCGTGGGCGGGGCCTGCGCCTCATCCTCGTCGCCGCCCTGCCACATGATGGCCAGCGCGGTGGTGTTGTCGCTGCGCTCGCCGGCAAGCGTGGTGGCGCTGGCGATCATGTCGGGAATGGCGCGCACGATGGTCTGAGTGGTCAGGCGCAGCACGATCTCTTCGTCGCTGAGCATCGACCACAGGCCGTCCGAGCACAGCATCAGCACGTCGCCGCTTTGCAGGCCATGCGAGCGCGACACTTCCACGCGCGGCAGCGCGGTGGCGCCGATGCAGTTGTACAGCTTGTTGCGGTCGGGGTGGGTGCTGCGCTCGGCCGGATTGGCCAGGCCCTTGCTGATCAGGTGCTCGATGTGCGAATGGTCGAGCGTGCGCCCGACGATCTGGCCACGGCGCAGCAGGTACAGGCGCGAGTCGCCGCAGTGCGCCCAGATCGCGTGGTTATGCTGGATCAGGCAGGCCACCACGGTGGTGCGCGGCGTCTCCGGTAGGCTGTTGGCGATGCGGTAGCGGTGGATTTCCTCGTGCGCGCTGATGAAGGCTTCCTCGAGAAAGCGCTCGGGCTTTTTCACGTAGGGCGTAGCCTGCTGCTGGAACAGGGTCGACATGGTCTGC
>JBKHWY010000421.1:0-4119 GCA_046566285.1 Gammaproteobacteria bacterium
GGCGACTCGTCGGCCGGCGCCACCACCAGCACGGCGCGCTTCAGGCCGTCCGGTCCCAGCGACTTCTCGACGAATTCGCGCACTTCGCGGCTACGCTCGCCGATCAGGCCCACGATCACCACGTCGGCCACGGTCTGGCGCGTGATCAATCCCAGCAGCACGCTCTTGCCCACGCCACTGCCGGCCATCAGGCCCACGCGCTGGCCCTTGCCCAGGGTGAGCATGGCATTGATCGCCCGCACGCCTACGTCTAGGGTTTCCTCGACCGGCGCCTTGCGCAGCGGGTTGACTTTCGGCGGGGTGGCGGCCAGCACCTGGTCGCCGCCCAGGCGCCCGAGCCCGTCGATCGGTTCGCCCAGGCCGTTGACCATGCGGCCCAGCCAGGACGGGCCGACATTGAGGGTCGCGGCGGGGGCGGGCAGCACGCGCGCGCCCGTGGCCAGGCCCGGCGACTGCTTGAACGGCATCAGGTACGACACCTTGTCGCGAAAGCCCACCACCTGCGCGTCCAGCCAGCCGCCGTCCACCAGCTCGATGCGGGCGCGCTGGCCCGTGTGCAGGCGGCAGCCGACCGACTCCAGCAGCAAGCCCTGGGCGCCGACCAGGCGGCCGGTGGGCGTGGCCACCGGCACGCTGCCGATGTCGAGCGCGCGCAGGGTCTCGGCAAGGGCTGTCATGGCGCCTCCCCATCAGCGGCGCCCAGCTGCTCGCGCACCTGGTCCATGCAGGCGGCGAGGCGCCCCTGGCAGCCGGCATCCACTTCGAAGTCGCCCGCCTTGACGCGGCATTCGCCCGCCTCCAGGCTGGGGTCGGCCAGCAGGTTCCATTTCTTGGCGCGCTTGGGGTCGAGCTCCAGCACGCGCTTCAATTCTTCCGGGTTGAGCGCCACTTCCACCGTGTCCCGCGACGGCGGCATGGCGGCCAGGGCCTCGTCAACGAGGGCCAGCAGCTGCACCGGCTGCAGCGCCAGTTCGGCGCGGATCACCTGGCGCGCGATCTTGCCCACCAGTTCAACGACTTCCTTGCGCTGGGCCGCGCGGTAGTCGGTCTTCAGCTTCTTCAGCGCCTTCAGGGCCGCGTCCACCGGTTTGCCCAGCTGCTCGAACTGCGCCAGCGCGAGCGCGCGGCCTTCCTCCAGCCCGCGCTGCACGCCTTCCGCGTGGCCGAGCGCGACGCCTTCGGCCCGTCCTTGCTCCACGCCCGCGTCGAAGCCGTCGCGCTGGCCCTGGCGAAAGCCGTCGGCCAGCACGCCATCCCAGTCCTGCTGGGCGGGCGCGCCGGCGCCGGGCGCCGTGCCGAGCGTGCGCGCCTGGGCCAGCGGCGGAAAGTGGTAGGGGCGGAACTGCTTCATTCGGCGGTGGCCTCGGCAAACAGCTGCACGTCGATTTCGCCGGCGTCCGCCAGCGCCTTCACCGTGACCATGATTTCCTTCCTGGTCTGCTCGATGCGCGACATCGGCACCGGGCCGGAACGGCGCATCAGGTCCTCGAAGCTTTGCGCCTGGCGGCGCGGCATGGCCGTCAGGATGGCGTCGCGCAGGGCCGGTTCGGCGCCCTTGAGCGCAATGGCCCACTGCTCCATCGGCACGTCGTCGAGCAGGCGGGTGAGCACCTGCTCGGTCTGGCGCGACAAAATGAAGAAGTCATACATCGACATTTCGATCTGCGACACCACGTCCGGGTCGTGGGCGCGCAGCAGCTCCACCATGGCCCCCCGGTTGTTGGGCAGGCGATTGAGGATCTCGGCCACCTGGCGCACCCCTTCCACGCTGGCGCTCTGGGTGTCGAGCGCCGCCAGGCAGCGCGCCACCAGTTCTTCCAGCTCGGCCAGCAGGTCGCGGTCGATCTCGTCCAGGCGCGCGAGATTGAGCAGCACCAGGTCGCGGCCCTGTTCCGGCAGCGCTTCGATGATCTGGCCGGCCAGCGCGGGCGGAAGGAAGGCCAGGAACACGGCCTGCATCTGCACGTGTTCGGCGCTGACGAATTCGGCCAGCCACTTGGGCGAGGCGTACTGCAGGCGCGCCATCATCGGACGGATCGCGTCGCCGTAGATGGTATTGAGCACGCTGTTGGCGATGTCGCTGCCGAGCGCCAGGTCGAGCGAGCGCTTGAGGTAGTTGCGCGAGGCGCCATGCAGGCCGCTTTGCTGGCGGTAGTCGTCGAAGAACTTCTGGACCGCCTGCTTGACCGCGTCCACGCGGATGCCGCTCATGCGCGACATCACCTGGGTCAGTTCGATCAGTTCATCGCGCTCGAGGCAGCGCAGCACTGCGGCGGCCGGCTCCTCGCCGATCGACAGCAGCACGATGGCGGCCTGCTCGACCGGGCTCAATGCGCCTTCCGCGCCTGCATTCGCGTTATTCAGTTCGGCCATGCTTCTTCTGTACCCATTGTTTGACGACTTCGGCGACCCGTTCCGGTTCCTTCCCGGCCAGGACCTTCAAATGCTCGACCATCACGTCCACGGCGGAGCCGGCCGGCGGCAGATCGTAGTTTTCCAGCAGCGGCACCATCGGCATGGCGCCCACGCCGGCAGCGGCCTCGTTGCCCGCCAGGGCCTGTGCCGCCACGGCGCCATCCGCGCCGACCGGCTGGGGCAGCGCGGCGGCATCGGTGGCGCGCCGCAGCGGCGTGGCTGCCACAGCGGCGGCGGTGGTGCCTGGCGCATTGCGCTGGGTGAGGGCGCGCAGCAGCGGGCGCGCCAGCAGCAGGTAGGCGAACAGGGCGCCCACGATCCATAGGCCGTAGCCGGTGGCGTCGACGATGGTGTCGCGCTCCTGCCACCAGGGTTCCTGCACAGCCGGCGTGGGGAAGCTCAGGTTCGACACGGCCAGCACGTCGCCCCGTTCGGCGTTGATGCCCAGCCCACCGCGCAGGATCTTGTCGTAGTTGGCCAGTTCGGCGGCCGTGAAGCCGGTCTTCGGATTGGCGGCGCGGGCGTTGTTGAGCACCACGGCCACGGACAGCTTGCGCAGGCGCCCGCGCGAGCGCTTGATCTGGGTGATGGCGCGGTCATACGCGTACTGGCGCGTGGTGGCGTTCTTGCGCGCGCTGTTGTTATCCGGCTTGTCCGCTTCGGGCGCGGCCGCTGGCGTGGCGGCCGGCTCGGCCTGCGTGGGCGGGCGGTTCGACAGGGTGCCCGGCACGCCCATCGCCAGGCGGCTCTTTTCCATCTCCTCGCGCATCGCTTCGCTGGTCACCTTCGGCGCTTCGCCGTATTTTTCCTGGGTTTCTTCGATCCGGTCGTTGTCGATGTCGGCGGTGACGCTGACCTTGTAGTTGTTCGCGCCCAGCACGGGGCCCAGCAGTTCGTTCACGTTGGCGCGCACTTCGTCGGCCACCCGGTGCGCCGCGCTGTCGCCTTGCGCGCCGCCCTCGAAGCCTTCCGACAGGTCCACGCGCGAAGACAGGTAGTTGCCGGCCTGGTCCACCAGCGACACGCGCTTCGGGTCCAGGCTGGCCACGCTGCCGGCTACCATGTTGATGATCGCGGCGATCTGCTCGTTGCCCAGCGTGCGGCCGGGCTTGACGGCCACCACCACCGAGGCGGAGGACTGGTCGCCGGCGCCGGCGACAAACGCGTTGGTGCGCGCAATGGCCAGGTGCACGCGCGCCGAGGCGATCGCGTCCAGGCTCAGGATGCTCTGCGCCAGTTCGCCTTCCAGGCCGCGGCGGAAGCGCACGTCCTGCACGAACTGCGACACGCCCAGCGGGTCGTTCTTGTCCATCAGTTCCAGGCCGGCCGGCAGCTGCGCGGTGACGCCCTTGGCGGCCAGCAGCATGCGCACCTTGCCCAGCTGGCTGGAGGGCACCAGCACCTGGCCGCTGTCCGGGTGCACGCGGTAGGCGATGTGCTCGGCCTCCAGCACGCTCATCATGTCGCTGGCGGCGACCTTCTCGCGCGCGCCGAACACCGGCTTGTAGCTGGCCTGGTTCTGCCACATGTACAGCATGGCGGCGGCCGTCAGCGCCACGGCCAGCGTGAGCAGGGGCGCGAGGTTGTGGCGCAGGGGCCCCAGGGCCGGGCCCAGCGCGCCGGGTCCGGCGCCCATCATGTTCTTCAGCTTGGAAATCAAGATTGCTTACCGCTGTATTGACTAAATTGAGGGGGCTGAGTCAG
>JBKHWY010000421.1:4129-4414 GCA_046566285.1 Gammaproteobacteria bacterium
GTCCACCGCGCCCATCACTTTGTTGCGCACCTGGACCAGCATCGAGAACGACAGGCTGGCCTGCTGGCTGGCCAGCATGGCGCCCACCAGGTCATCGCTCTTGCCGCTGTCGACGGCCGCCATGCGCTCGGCCGCCGCCTGCTCTTCCTGGTCCACGCTGCGCACCGCTTCGCGCAGGCTGTGGGCGAAGTCCTGCGGCGCCGCCGCCTGGTGGGCGAGGTCGGCGGCCGGGGCGATCGCCAGGCGCTGCGCGTCGTTGTTGAGTGCTGCCAGGTCGGCCCGGAT
>JBKHWY010000422.1:0-4397 GCA_046566285.1 Gammaproteobacteria bacterium
GCTCGGGGACCCGCAGGCGGACCCGACGAAGCAGGTCGGGGCCTATGTGCCGGCTGCCGAGTGGAACCGACTCATCCAAGACCCCGACGTCATCCTGGTCGACACCCGCAACGACTTCGAGGTGGAGATGGGCACCTTCGAGGGGGCGCTGGACCCTCGCATCAGGACGTTCAGCGAGTTCAAGCAATTCGTCGAGCGGGAGCTCGACCCTTCCAGGCACAGGAAGATCGCCATGTTCTGCACCGGCGGCATCCGCTGCGAGAAGGCGGCCATCCACATGCAGAACATCGGCTACGACAGCGTGTACCAGCTCGATGGCGGCATCCTCAAGTATTTCGAGGAAGTCGGCGGCGAGCATTACACGGGCGACTGCTTCGTGTTCGACTACCGCACCGCGCTCAATCCCAAGCTGGAGCCCACCGTCACCACCCAGTGCTTCGCCTGCCGCGCCGTGGTCACCCCGCGCGAACAGCTCTCGCCCCAGTACGTGTACGGCCAATCCTGCCCGCACTGCGCCACCGACAGCGCTTCCTGATCGGCAGCAGGGATGGTATTCAGCTCAGCGACCTTCCTCTTTTATTTTTTCCCCGCCTTCCTGGCAGCGTACTACCTGCTGCCGTGGAAGAACATGGTATTGCTGGTCGCCAGCCTGCTGTTTTATGCATGGGGCGAACCGCGCTTCGTGCCCCTGCTGCTGGTCTCCGCGGCGCTGAACTACAGCGTCGGGCGCGCCATCGACGCCGCGGCCGGCCGGCGCTACGCCTGGCTGTGCGCCGGCGTCGCCGTCAACCTCGCGCTGCTGGCCTGGTACAAATACGCCGGCTTCCTGACCGAGTCGCTCAACGTGCTGGGCGCGCACCTGCCGGTGCCGCATGTGGTGCTGCCGCTCGGGATCTCGTTCTTCACTTTCCAGGGTATCTCCTACCTGGTGGACGTCTATCGCGGCAAGGTCAATGCCCAGCAAAGCTTTGCCCGCTTTGCCATGTACAAGGCCATGTTCCCGCAGCTGATCGCCGGGCCCATCGTGCGCTACAGCGACATCGCCGCCGACATCGATCACCGCTCGATCGACAGCGCCCGCGTGCTGGCCGGCCTGTACCAGTTCATCATCGGCCTGGCGCAGAAGGTCCTGGTGGCCAACACCGTGGCGCTGGCGGCGGACCGCGTCTTTGCCGTCCCCACCGGCCAGCTCGGCGCGCCCGCCGCGTGGATCGGCATCGTCTGCTACACGCTGCAGATCCTGTACGACTTCATGGGCTACAGTAATATGGCCATCGGCATCGGCCAGATGATCGGCTTCCAGTACCCGCCCAACTTCAACCGGCCGTATTCGGCACGCTCGCTGACGGAATTCTGGCGGCGCTGGCACATCAGCCTGTCGAGCTGGTTCCGCGATTACGTGTACGTGCCGCTGGGCGGCAACCGCGTCTCCGCCGGGCGCACCTACTTCAACCTCGTGCTGGTGTTCTTCCTGTGCGGGCTGTGGCACGGCGCGGCCTGGACCTTCGTCATCTGGGGCCTGTGGCACGGATTGTTCCTGATCGTCGAACGCATCGGCCTGCAGCGCCGCCTGGACGCCCTGCCCGCCGTGCTGGCGCAGGCCTACACGCTGCTGGTGGTGCTGCTCGGCTGGGTATGGTTCCGCGCCGACAGCGTGCCGCACGCGCTGGCCTACCTGCGCGCCATGGCCGGCCTGCAGACGGTCGATCCGCTCGCCCATCCGTGGCAGCTCGACGTCGGCTACTCGACCCTGCTGGCGGTGGTGGTGGGGCTGGCGCTGGCCGTGCCGCGCCGCGCCGCCGCCGCCCCGGCACGTAAGCGGCCCGGCTGGCGCGCGACGAGCGCCACCGTCCTGCTGCTGCTGTCCCTGGCCAGCCTGGCCAGCGGCACCTACAACCCCTTCATCTACTTCAGGTTCTGACGATGGCGACCCTGTTCTCGCGGCAGTGGATGCGCGCGCACGGCGCCAAGGTGCTGGTGGTGGCCGGCTTCGGCATTCCGGCCTTCATCTCCGCCACTGGCACATTGAGTGGAAACGGCGGCGAAAACCGCACCATGGCGGCGCTGCCGCCCCTGACGATGAACGTCGGGAGCGTGCTGGCCTATCCGGCCCAGCTGGACAGCTGGATCAACGACCACTTCGGCGGACGCGGTGGCCTCATCAAGTTGAACAACCGCGTGCGCTACTACCTGCTGCGCGAGTTCTCCACCGTGCAGATGATCTCGGGCCGCAACGGCCGCGTGTTCCTGGCCGCGCATGGCGCCAACCAGCCGCCGTATGCCGCCATCCTGGATGCGTGCGGGCCAGGCCCGCAGCGCGAAGGGCAGGCGCTGTCGGCGCGCTACCTGAACACCCTCATCGGCGACTACCGCCAGATGGGCTTCAAGCCCGTGATGATGATCGTGCCCTCGGCGCCGGTGGTCGAGCACCAGGACCTGCCGGCATGGATCGGCCGGCGCTGCGCCACCGACAATACACCGGTGCGCAACCTGATCGACTCGCCCCTGGTGGAGCCGGCCGTGCGCGCCAGCATCCTGTATCCGCTGGCGGAGATGCGTTACTTTAAACAGGACACCGCGCTGTTCCCCAAGCGCTGGTTCCACTGGTCCGGACCGGGCCTGGCGCGCGTGGTGGACCTGACCATGCCGCGCCTGGTCGGCCCGAGCGTGCCCAACGTGCCCGCGCTGCCCACCCAGACGGCGGTGACGGAGTCGGATGTGGGCCACCTGTTTGGCGGGGTGCATCTGCGCGGCCCGGTGACCACGCCCGATTTCGCCGCCGCCGGCATCAACGCCTGCTATGGCGTGGGCTGCTATCCGGAGTTTGGCAGTGCGGCGGACAAGCTGATCGACGTCTCGCGCTTTACCAATCCGAAGGCGCCGATCGCGCGCCGGCTCCTGATCCTGTCGGATTCGTTCGGTTCAAAAATCGCCGGATGGTATGCACGCTACTACCAGCGCATCGAGCACGTGGCGGGCAATGACATCCCCCGCCTGGACCAGCCGGAACTCGACCGGGTGCGCGCGTATCTGCTGCGCGCGCCCCAGGATACGGATCTGCTGATCCTGTATCACGATGGCGGAGCGATCAACAAGGCGATCCGCAACGGCATGCGGCCGCTGCACAGCGGGAAGGTGGGGCGGGAGTAGCACGTCCACCCGGCGTTGGACCGGGGCGCCGTGCTCCCCGCCTCACCTCACTTGAAATACCCGCTGATCTCGTGCAGGTCGCTGCTGGTCAGCGTCCCTGCCGCCGCGCGCAGGCGCAGCAGGGCCATCAGGTTGTTGTAGCGCGCCTGGGCCAGGTCGCGTTGTACGTTGCTGAGCTGCTGCTGGGCCGTGAGCAGGTCCAGGTTGATGCGCACCCCGCCCTTGATGCTTTGTTCGGTCGCGCGCGTGAGCAGCTGGGCCGACTCCACGGCTTTTTCCAGCGCGGCCACGCGCGCCACGCTACTCACCGCCGCCGTATGGGCTTTTCGAAGATCAACCAGGACCCGGTCGGAACGCGCTTCGAGATCGGCCTTTGCTCGTCCGTAGCCGGCGACAGCCTGCCGCGTCCCCGCACTCACCTGCCCACCCGAATACAACGGTACATTCACTTGCACGCCGAGCGCGCGATTCAGGTTGGTCTGTGTGTAAGTATTGACCGTATCGGCCGTACTCTTGCTGTACGTGGCAATGAAGTCCACGCGCGGTAGATGCCCGGCACGGGCGCGGTCAATTTCAAGGCGCGCCACTTCGGCAGCCAAGGTCGCCGCGCGAATATCGCTGTTGTTGGCCAGTGCGATCGCACGCCATTCCTCGAACGAGGCGGGCTTTAACTGCGGCGGACGATAGGGTGTGCCGAGCCGCTGCAGGTGCCCCGGCTCCATCTTGATCAGCCCTTCCAGCGTATTGCGGTTGACGGTCACAGTGTCCTGCGCTTCCAGCACCGCAGCTTCTGCCTGATCCAATCGAGCGGCTGTCTCGAGCATATCGGTCCGAGTGCCTTCGCCCTTTTCAAACATGCGCTGGTTGACCTTGGCTTGTTCGGCAAACGTATCGCGCTGGGCTCTAGCCAGCGTCAAAGTATCCTCGGCCAACAGCACATCCAGATAGGCGCCGGCGACCCGTACGATCATTTCAGCACCCCGCGTATCGAACTGTGCCGCGCTCTGCTCTGTCTGCACCTTGCCCTGACGGTACCGCGCGATTGCTTCCATGTTAAGCAGCGGCTGGCGCAGCGTTATCCCGGCAGAGCGGCTGATGTACTCCGGATGCGTCACCAGGTCTTTGCCGCCAATCTCATTGGTCAGGTCAGAACGGTTGCGCTGGGCCTGATAGTTGATGCCCACATTCGGCAATAGCCCGGCGCGACCAAGATTCTTGTTCTCCTTCCCAATCTCATTTTCGTAAAA
>JBKHWY010000423.1:0-4394 GCA_046566285.1 Gammaproteobacteria bacterium
GTCCGGGCCTTCGCCAGGACGACGGTTTCAAAGCTGACGTATAGAATGGGGGCGGCTTCCATCACGCCGCCTCGGCGCACAGCGCCTCTCCAAACAGCAGCCGATTGCGCATGCCGGAAATATCAGTGCGGTTCTGGATCAGGTTGAAGTACCACGGCCCATCCTGCACGTCGCCATACAGCACGGCGCCGGCGATGCGGTTCCCGTTCAGCACCAGCCGCTTGTACACCCCGCGGCGCGGGTCGCGCAGCACCAGGTCTTCGCTGCCCTCCCCGCCAATGAAGTCGCCCACCGAGTACAAATCCACCCCGGTGACCTTCAGCTTGGTGGGCGTGGCCTGCTGCACGAAGCGGCGGTGCCCGGCCTGCGCCAGGTGCGCGCCCGCCACCTTGGCCTGGTCCCAGATCGGGGCCACCAGCCCGAACGTCGCGCTGCGGTGCTGCACGCACTCGCCCACCGCGTAGATGCGCGGATCGTAGGTCTGCAGCGTGTCGTCCACCACGATGGCACGCTCGCAGTGCAGCCCGGCGGCCTTGGCCAGCGCAATGTTCGGGCGCACGCCGGCCGTCATCACGACCAGGTCGGCCGCGATCTCGCTGCCATCCTGGAAGCGCACGGCCCGCACGCGCGCCTCGGTCCCACGCTCGGCATGACCGACGATTTCGGCCGTCTGGGTCTCCAGCCGGAACGCAAAACCGCGCTGCTCCAGCGCCTTTTGCAAGAGCTGGGCGGCGGGCTTGTCGAGCTGTTGGTTCATCAGCGTGTCCGACAGGTGCACGACGGTGACGCGCATGCCCCGGCGCAGCAGCCCGTTGGCCGCTTCCAGGCCAAGCAGTCCGCCGCCGATCACCACCGCGTGTCCGCCGCCGCTGGCCGCTGCCAGCATGGTGTCCACGTCCTGGATGTCGCGAAAGCCGATCACGCCCGGCAGCTTGTGGCCGGGGACGGGAATGATGAAGGGCGTCGAGCCGGTCGCCATCAGCAGGCGGTCGTACCAGACTTCCACGCCCGACTGCGAGCGCACGAAGCGGCGCTTGCGGTCGATGTGCACCACCGGGTCGCCCGCGAATAGGGTGATGCCATTGTCCCGGTACCACTCGCGCGTGTGCAGCATGATGTCGGCGATGGTCTTTTCGCCCGCCAGCACCGGCGAGAGCAGGATGCGGTTGTAGTTCCCGTGCGGCTCGGCGCCGAACACGGTGATGTCGTACAGGTCGGGCGCGAGTTTCAGCAGCTCCTCGACCGTGCGCATGCCGGCCATGCCGTTGCCGATCACGACCAGGGACTGTCTCGCGGCGACCGGTTTCATGCGCAGACCCAGACCTTTCCGTCCTCGACGCGCGCACGGTAGGCCGGCACCGAATTGACCGGCTCCTCCAGGCACTCGCCGGTGAACAGGTCGAAGTGGTGCTTGTAGATGGGCGAGGCGACCACGGTGCGTTCGCCCAGGCTGCCCACCAGCCCGCGCGAGATCACGGCCGCGCCGCTGTTGGGATCGTAGTTCCCGATCGCGAACACTTGCTCGTTGCTGGCGGCGACGCGGAACACCGCCACCTGTTCGCCGTTGATCAGGGCGGCCACGCCCGTGTTGGGGACGATCTCGTCGATGGAGCAGATGGCGGTCCAGTTATCCAGTTGAATATCGCGGTGCATGAGGTTCTCCTTAGGGTTAAGCCGACTTGACGGCGATTGGAATCACGCGCTTACGTTCCTCGACCGTGGCCGGCCGGATCTGGCCGCGCTCGGGCATGAACACGACGTTGGTATCCGGCTGGTCGGTGTTGACGAAATGGCGGAAGCGCTGGCGCGTGGCCGGGTCGGTGACCGCGTTCTTCCATTCGTCCTCGTAGGTGTCCACCACGTGCTGCATGTCCGCTTCCAGTTCGGCCGCCAGGTGCAGCTTGTCCTTGACAATCACGTCCTTGAGGTAGTCGAGCCCACCTTCCAGGTTCTCGCGCCAGACGCTGGTGCGCTGCAGGCGGTCGGCGGTGCGCACATAGAACATCAGGAAGCGGTCGATGTAGCGGATCGCGGTGGCCTTGTCCAGATCGGTGGCGATCAGCTCGGCGTGGCGCGGCTTCATGCCGCCGTTGCCGCACACGTACAGGTTCCAGCCCTTCTCGGTGGCGATCAGGCCCACGTCCTTGCCCTGCGCCTCGGCGCACTCGCGGGTGCAGCCGGACACGCCGAACTTGATCTTGTGCGGGGCGCGCAGGCCCTTGTAGCGGTTCTCCAGTTCGATGGCGAAGCCGACGCTGTCGTCCACGCCATAGCGGCACCAGGTCGAGCCCACGCAGGACTTCACCGTGCGCAGCGACTTGCCGTAGGCGTGGCCGGATTCGAAGCCGGCGGCGATCAGCTCTTCCCAGATCGCCGGCAGCTGGTCGACCCGCGCGCCGAACAGGTCGACACGCTGCCCGCCCGTGATCTTGGTGTACAGGCCGTACTTCTTGGCCACCTGGCCGACCGCGATCAGGCCATCGGCGGTCACTTCGCCGCCCGGCATGCGCGGCACCACCGAGTAGGTGCCGTCCTTCTGGATATTGCCGAGGAAGTAGTCGTTCGAATCCTGCAGCGCGGCCAGCTCGGGTTTGAGCACGAAGTCGTTGTTAATCGAGGCGAACACGCTGGCGGCCACCGGTTTGCAGATGTCGCAACCCAGGCCCTTGCCGTGCGCGGACAGCAGGTCGGCGAAGGTCTTGATCTTCCCGACTTTGACGAGGTGGAAGATCTCCTGGCGCGAGTACGGGAAGTGTTCGCGGATATGGTTGTTGACGGCCATGCCCTGCTTTTTCATCTCCGCCTTCATCACCTGCGTCACCAGCGGCACGCAGCCGCCGCAGCTGGTGCCGGCGCCGGTGCAGCTCTTGATGTCGCCGATGGTGCAGGCGCCGTTGCCCACGGCCGCGCAAATGGCGCCTTTCGAGACATCGTTACACGAGCAGATCTGTGCGCTCTCGGGCAGCGCATCGGCGCCCAGCGCCGGCTTGGCCGCGCCATCGGACGACGGCAGGATCAGGAACTCGGGCGACTCGGGCAGCTCGATCTTGTTGAGCATCATCTGCAACAGCGTGCCGTATTCGGTGGCGTCGCCAATGAGCACGCCCCCCAGCAGGTATTTGCCGCACTCGGACACCACGATCTTCTTGTACACCTGCTTGCGTTCGTCCGTGAACTGGTAGGAACGGCTGCCCGGCGTGGCCGCGTGCGGGTCGCCAATGGAGGCTACGTCCACGCCCATCAGTTTGAGCTTGGTGCTCATGTCGGCGCCCTTGAACTCCGCCTCGGCTTCGCCCAGCAGGTGCTTGGCCGCCACGCGCGCCATCTCGTAGCCTGGCGCCACCAGGCCGTAGATCATCCCGCCCCACAGCGCGCATTCGCCGATGGCGTACACGTCCGGGTCGCTGGTCAAGCAGTTCTGGTCGATCGAGATGCCGCCGCGCGGGCCGATGGTGAGACCTGCCGCGCGCGCCAGCTCGTCGCGCGGACGGATACCGGCCGAGAACACGATCATGTCGGTGTCCAGGTGGGTGCCGTCGGCGAACACCATGCGGTGCGTGCCTTCCTCGCCATCGACGATTTCGACGGTGTTCTTCTGGGTGTGCACGCGCACGCCCAGCGCTTCGATCTTAGTGCGCAGCACGCGCGCGCCGGCGTCATCGACCTGCACGGCCATCAGGCGCGGCGCGAACTCCACCACGTGCGCGTCCAGCTTCATGTCGCGCAGCGCCTTCGCGCATTCCAGGCCCAGCAGGCCTCCGCCCACCACCACGCCGGATTTTGCGCGGGCGCCGCATTCGAGCATGGCTTCCAGGTCTTCGATGGTGCGGTAGACGAAGCAATCCTTGCGGTCCTTGCCCGGCACGGGCGGCACGAAGGGATAGGAGCCGGTGGCGAACACCAATTTATCGTAGCTGAGCGTCTCGCCGGTGGACACGGCCACGGTCTTGGCGGCGCGGTCCACGCTGACGGCGCGCGCGTTAAGCTTCAACAGCATGTGCCCTTTGTCGAAGAAGCCCGGCGCCACCAGCGACAAGTCGTCGGCGCTTTTGCCGGCGAAGAATTCGGACAGGTGCACGCGATCGTAGGCGGGACGCGGCTCTTCGCACAGCACCGTCACTTCGATCCCCGGCGTCGTGCTGCCCGCCAGCGATTCGAGGAATTTGTGGCCAACCATGCCATGGCCGATGACGACGATTTTCATGCTGTTCTCCTTAAGCGATTGCGTTGTTGGTTGCCGCCGGCGCAGCGGCGCCCTGTGCATCCACCGAGAGCCGGACCACGATCGCGCATACCGCGCTCGCCAGCACCAGGCCCGAGAGGATGGACAGGGTTTGTTGAATGTCGCCGGTGCCCTTCATGAGGAAGCCCGCCGCGACCGCGCCCACGTTGCC
>JBKHWY010000424.1:0-4394 GCA_046566285.1 Gammaproteobacteria bacterium
CACGCTCTCCATGCCGTAGCGATGCCACGTCAGCAAGCCAACCGTGATAGCCAGCAGTAACGCAAGCGTGATTTGCATGACTTTCAGAGCGCGCGCGGAGTATTCCATTGGGATCGATAGCGGATGATGTGAGTTCGCAGGCCACAATCGGTCTAAAAATTGTTGCCATGCGTCACGATAGCGCGATCATTGTCTCCGCGCAACTTATAGTTCCGTTGTTGTAGCATTTGGGATCGGTATGCCACCGACATATAGCTTGCCCCCCGGCTTGCGGTGCGGCGTCCGGCCGCCAAGTCCGGTATACATGACAGCTCAATCACACGAAGCCCGGACGAACCCCCGGGGCCACAGGGTGTGTTAGCGATAACACCTCTCCCGTGCGGGTCGCCGGCACATCCCTATGTCAGAAGGAAGCAGCAAATCCGTCTACGCCGCGCTGATCGGCAACGTGCTCATCGCGGTCACCAAGTTTGTGGCCGCATCGATCAGCGGCAGCTCGGCCATGCTGTCCGAGGGCATCCACTCGCTGGTCGACTCCCTCAATGAAGTGCTGCTGCTGTACGGCATGCGGCGCTCGCGCAAGCCCGCCAATGCGCAGTTCCCCTTCGGGCGTGGCAAGGAAATCTATTTCTGGAGCTTCGTGGTGGCCCTGCTCGTGTTTGCGCTGGGCGCCGGGGTGTCGTTCTACGAGGGCGTGCGCCACCTGCGCCACCCGTCCGCCATGAGCGATGCGCGCCTGAACTACATCGTGATCGGCCTGTCGCTGGTGTTCGAGGGCTTGTCGTGGCGGGTGGCATTCCGGGAATTTCGCCAGCAGCAGGGCCGCCTGGGCTTGCTGGAAGCGATCCGGCGGGCCAAGGATCCCACTGTATTTACCGTGCTGCTTGAAGACAGCGCCGCCCTGCTCGGCCTCGTCGTGGCGCTGGCGGGCATCGCCCTGGGCCAGTGGACCGGCAATCCCGTTTTCGATGGCGGCGCCTCGATTGTCATCGGCCTGATTCTGGCCTCGGTGGCCATCCTGCTGGCGCGCGAATGCAAGGGACTGTTGATCGGCGAGAGCGCCGACCGCGACGTGGTCGAGGGCATCCGCGCCCTCATCGAAGGCAATCCGGACGTGGACCGCGTGCATGAAATCCTCAGCATGCACATGGGGCCGGACTTCATCCTCGTGAACATCAGCCTGCACGTGAAGTCCGAGGCCGACCGCGCCGACGTGCGCCAGGTGTTTCGCCTCATCGACGAGACCATCAAGGCGCGCTTTCCCAAGGTTAAGCGCATCTTCATCGAGTCGCGCTACGAGGCCGCCGCGCCGCCGGCCGGCCCGTAAAAAGCCTGCTTACTGGATCACGCGATAGCAAGGCGTGTACACCTTGCCCGGCAGCTTCATGCGGCTCTGCTCCACGAACGAGGCCAGCAAGGCGTCCATCGGGCCCATGATGGCGGACTCGCCGTGGATCTCGAAGTGGCCGAACTGCTCGATGGCGCGGATGCCTTCGTCCTTGACGTTGCCGGCCACCACGCCTGAGAACGCGCGCCGCAGATTGGCTGCCAGCAGGTGGGTTTCCTGGTTCTTGTGCAGCTTCAGGTTGCGCATGTTCTCGTGCGTGGGCTTGAACGGGCGCTGGAATTCCTGGTCGATTTTCAGCAGCCAGTTGAAATAATAGGCATCGCTGCGCGACTTGCGGAATTCGCGCACCTGGCGAATCCCGGCCTGCATTTCCTTGGCGACGGCTTCGGCGTCGCCGACGATGATCTTGTAGCGCCGCTGGGCCGATTCACCGAGGGTCAGGCCGATGAATTCGTGGATCTGGGCAAAATAGTCGCGCGCGCTTTCCGGGCCCGTAAACACCAGCGGGAATGGCATCTCCGCATTATCCGGGTGCAGCAGGATGCCGAGGATGTACAGGATTTCCTCCGCCGTGCCGGCGCCGCCCGGGAACACCACGATGCCGTGCCCGGTGCGGACAAACGCTTCCAGGCGCTTTTCGATATCCGGCATGATGACCAGGTCGTTGACGATCGGGTTGGGCGATTCGGCCGCGATAATCCCCGGCTCCGAAATCCCCAGATAGCGCCCGCCGCCCAGGCGCTGCTTGGCGTGGCCGATGGTGGCGCCCTTCATCGGGCCTTTCATGGCGCCGGGGCCACAGCCGGTACAGATGTCCAGTTCGCGCAGGCCCAATTGGTAGCCCACTTCCTTGGAATAGTTGTATTCGACCCGGTTGATGGAGTGTCCGCCCCAGCACACCACCAGGTTGGGATTGCGCTGGGGTTTGAGCACGTTCGCATTGCGCAGGATGTGGAAGACCGCGTCGGTAATGCCGTCGGTGCGGGTCAGGTCGAAGCGCGGATTGTCGGCCACTTCGCTGCTGACGAACACGATGTCGCGCAGCACCGCGAACAGGTGTTCGTGAATCCCCTTGATCATTTTGCCGTCGACGAAAGCGATCGCCGGCGCGCCCTTGATTTCCAGTTTGATGCCGCGTTCGCGCTGCACGATGCTGATGTCAAACGATTTATACCGTTCCAGCAGTTCCTTGCCGTCGTCAATCGAGCTGCCGCAATTTAGAACCGCCAGCGCGCAGCTGCGAAAAATCTGGTACAGGCCACCTTGACTCGTGTCGAGCAATTTGTTGACTTCCGCCTTGGAAAGGACTTCCAACCGGCCTTCCGGCGAAATCAGGGTATCGACGACGTCGTGTTCCATGGTACGAATTCCTTTTTTCAGTTTCATAATTACAAATGCCTGCGCTGCCAATATACGACAAACCAGCCGCGCCGGGGCCGGAGAATGCGTGTGCTACCCCCGTGCACATCGCGTGGCCACCCATGAAGCATCTTTGATATAAAAAGCGCGGGACAAAGGATGAATTCCATTAGAATGCGACCCACTGCAGCCCCGGCCACAAGCTGGGCGCAGCCAACTATGATTTATCCAACCATATAACGAGGCTGTTCCCACAGTATCTCGACTTGATTCAGGAGACCCGCATGAGCGGCGCCGCAACTACCTCTACCCCTGAAGTGAAAATCCCCGAATTCAAACAGATCATGGGCCACCCGGGTCCCTTGTGGATGCTGTTCATGACCGAGTTCTGGGAACGCTTCGCGTTCTACGGCATTCGATGGGCGCTCGTGCTCTACGTGGTCAGCCAGTTTTATGGCGGCGACTCCGCGGGCGAGCAGCCGGCCGGCCTGATCTACGGTTCCTACCTGGCCCTGGTGTACGCGGGCGCGGTCTTCGGCGGCTACGTGGCCGACCGCGTGATCGGCTACCAGCGCTCGATCCTGGTGGGCGCGGTGTTCATGGCCGCGGGCCTGTTTGCCATCACCTTCCCGGACCCGGACGTGTTCAAGCTGGGCCTGGCCACCATCGTGGTGGGCAATGGCCTGTTCAAGCCCAACATCTCCACGATGGTGGGCAAGCTGTATTCGGTGAGTGACACGCGGCGCGACTCCGGCTTTACCATCTTCTACATGGGCATCAACGCGGGCGGCTTCCTGGCCCCCATCGTCACCCAGCAGCTGGCGCAAAAAGTCTTCAACGTGGGCGACACGCCCGATTACAAGGTGGTGTTCTACACCGCCGGCGTGGGCATGCTGATCAGCCTTGTATGGTTCGCCATCGGTCGCCGCACCCTGGCCGGCATCGGCGCCCCGACTTCCGAGACGGGCAGCCCCCGCCGCCTGATCGCAGTGGTGTTGGGCGGCCTGTGCGCCATCCCGCTGGTCTACCTGCTCTTGAAGGTCGGCGCCCAGAACCTGCAGATCGTCCTGACCGTCCTGTTCATCGTGCTGGCCATCATGCTGATGGTCGAAGGCGTGCGTAACGGCCCGGTGGCGCGCGACAAGACCATCGCCATGATGATCATCTTCGCCTTCAACATCCTGTTCTGGATGTTCTTCGAGCAGGCCGGCAGCTCGTTCACCTTCCTGGCCGACCAGATCGTCGACCGCACCAACGTGGCCGGCATGGATGTGTTCCCGGTCGCCTGGTTCCAGAGCGTGAACGCGATCGCCATCATCACCTGCGCCCCGATCGTCGCGGCCACGCGGATCTGGCTGGCGCGCCGCAATGCCGACCCGTCGATCCCGCGCAAGTTCGGCCTGGGCCTGATCTTCAACGGCCTGGCCTTCCTGCTGCTGATGTTCGCGCTGCAGCAATTGGTCGGCCAGGACGGCAAGATCCCGTTCTGGACGCTGTTCGCCGTGTACTGGATCCAGTCGGTCGGTGAACTGTGCCTGTCGCCGATCGGCCTGTCGATGGTGACCAAGCTCGCGCCGACCCGCCTCGTGGGCCTGGGCATGGGCGGCTGGTTCCTGTCCACCGGTATCGGCAACAACCTGTCGGGCATCTTCGCGTCCGTCGTCTCGGGTGAAAAAGGCATGACCGT
>JBKHWY010000425.1:0-4376 GCA_046566285.1 Gammaproteobacteria bacterium
ACTGGCGCTTCTGCTCCCCGCCTCCCCCTCGCGCGCCGCGCCAGCCGAGCCGGTGCCGCTGGCCGACTTCTTCGGCAACCCCAGCGTCAGCGCCGCCAAGCTGTCCCCGGACGGGCGCTCGCTCGCCGTGCTGCTCACGGGCACGAACGGCTACGACCGGCTGGGCGTGGTCAACCTGGTCGATTATTCGATTCACGTGGTGGCCGAGTTCAGCAATGCCGACGTGGGTCATGTGCAGTGGGTCAACAACAACCGCCTGCTGTACGATTCGCGCGACAAGCAGACGGCTGCAGGTGACCAACGCTACGCACCAGGGCTGTTCGCCGTCAACCGCGACGGCAGCGCGCCGCGCCAGCTGGCGCACGTGTCGGACCGCACGGTCGTTTCCCAGATTACGATCGGGCGCGAACTTCTGCCCTGGAACACGTTCATGCTGGACCAGGCCGGCGCGCAGGATTCCGACTGGGTCTATGTGACCAAGGTCGAGTTCGGCAGCAAGGATGTGCCGGAAAGGAAGCTCATCCGCTTGAACACGGTGACGGGCCGCACCCAGCCCGTCGGCGGGCCGGATAAGGCCATGCACTGGTGGCTGGACGCCAAGGGACGGCCGGCACTCGCCTCCGCGCTGGAACACAACCTGGAGGTGCTGTACTACCTCGATCCCAAGGACAACAAGTGGCGCAAGATCGCCAGCTTCGATGCCTACCTGGGCGGGCCGGGTGCCGTCACTCCGCTGGCCTTCAGCCCGGAAGGGCGCCTGTATGTGGTGAGCGACCGCGGCAGGGACAAGCTGGCGCTGTTCCAGTACGACCTCGAACACGGCCAGATCGCGGACCAGCCCTTGGTGAATATCGAGGACTTCGACTTCCGGGGTTCGCTGGTGGCCACCGCCGACAAGCTGCTTGGCGTGCGCTACACCAGCGATGCCGAAGGGACCAGCTGGTTCGATGCGGACATGAAAGCCACCCAGGCCGACATCGACCGCCAGTTGCCCAACCGGATCAATTCGCTGCACGTGGCCAGGGACAGCGATGCCCCCTTCCTGCTGGTCGATTCCTGGTCGGACCGCCAGCCGCATGTATTTTTGCTGTACAACCGCGCCACGCACGAGCTCAGCAAGATCGGCCAGACCCGTCCGGCCATTGACGCCGAGCGCATGGCGGCGCTCGACCTGGTGCGCGTGAAGGCGCGCGACGGCTTGACAATTCCGGTCTGGATCACGGTGCCCAACAACAGCAAGGGCACGCCCCGTCCGATGGTGGTGCTGGTCCACGGCGGCCCCTACGTGCGCGGGCGCACCTGGGAATGGGACCCGGAGTCGCAGTTCCTGGCTTCGCGCGGCTATGTGGTGCTGGAACCGGAATTTCGTGGAAGCACCGGTTACGGCGCGCGTCATTTCCGCGCAGGATGGAAGCAGTGGGGCCTGGCCATGCAGGACGATATCGCCGATGCGACGCGCTGGGCGATTGCCCAGGGGATCGCCGATCCCAAGCGCATCTGCATTGCAGGCGCCAGCTATGGCGGCTATGCCACCTTGATGGGCCTGGTGCGCGACCCCGAACTGTATCGCTGCGGCATCGACTGGGTGGGCGTGACCGATATCGGGCTGCTCTACACCGGGCACTGGAGCGCCAACAGCGATACCTCGGACGCCTACAAGCGCTACGGCATGCCGACCCTGATCGGCGATCCGGTCAAGGATGCCGCCCAGCTGGCCGCCACCTCGCCGCTGCAGCAAGCCGGGCGCATCAGCCAGCCCCTGCTGCTGGCCTACGGCGGCTCGGACCAGCGCGTCCCGATCTATCACGGACGCAAATTTTATGACGCCGTCAAGGCCACCAATCCCCGCGTGGAATGGGTGGTGTACGAGAACGAGGCGCATGGCTGGAGCCTGGTGAAGACCCGGCTGGATTTTTGGTCGCGCGTGGAGCAATTCCTGGGCAAGCATATCGGCGCGCGGTGAACTGCGTCACTGGACAACGGCACGCCATCTGCATATCCCGGCGCTGCCACCTGTCTTCAAAATGCCGCAACGCCATCCCGCTTGAGATACCGCAGCATCCTGCGCACACTGAGCCCCGACACTGATCGTTTATTGGCCAGAGGAAACACACTCTTCTGTGCCAAATGACTGCAGTGACAGGAGCGTGCATGAATATCGACCTCACCGCGACAAGCGCTGGCCTGAGCGATGCGAACCGTCCAATCCGTCTGCGCCTGTCAGCCGATGAGCGGGCGCCCGCGCCCGGGCCGGTCCTGGTCAAACGGATCAGCGGCGTCGAAAGCATGTGCGGCGGTATCGAATATGGTGTGTTGTGCGTGGCCGAACGTGCTGGACTCCCTCTCAAGCAGTTCATTGGCACGCCAGCTGAAGTGCAGTTTGTCACCGATAGCGGCAAGCTTCACTCAGTCTGCGGTATCGTGGCTGCGGCTGCCGAGGGCCAAAGCGATGGCGGACTGGCGACTTATCAGCTCACCTTGCGCGACGCGTTTTCGCTGCTCGACCATACCTGCAATACCCGCGTGTTCCGCAATGCCAGCGAAATCGACATCACTCAGACGCTGCTGACGGAATGGCGCAATTCCAATCCGGTGACGGCGCGCGCTTTCGATTTCGAGCTTGCCAATCTAAAAAGCTATCCGCCGCGCGAATTCACCCTGCAATACAATGAGTCGACAGCGGCATTTCTGCGGCGCCTGTGGAAACGGCGCGGCATCAGCTGGTTCGTGCGGCCCGGGCCTTCGGGTGGCAGCACCTGTCCAGGGCCGGTGCACACTCTAGTTCTGTTTGACGATGCCGCCGCGCTCCAACCGAACGGAGCGGGCATGCTGCGTTTCCATCGCGACGCCGCCACCGAACAGCGGGATTCCATCACGGCCTGGCACGCCGTCCGCACCCTCACGCCGGGCAGTGTCGCCCGCAGCAGCTGGGACTATACCCAAGCGCGCGCATCCGAACACCAGATCAATGGCCTGCATGACCAAGGGCCGCTCGGCAGCCAACTGGCGTTCGCGCTGGAGGACTATCTGGTCGACGTACCGCATGCGGGCGACAGCGCGGACGACTATGCCGACCTGGGGCTGGCCCGGGTTCAACGCCATGAATACGAAGCCAAGTATTTCGACGGCGAGGGCAGTGTTCGGGACCTGCGCGTGGGCGAATGGAACAGCCTTGCCGACCATCCGGAAATCGACCGGCACTCGCCTGAGCAGCGCGCCTTCGTGATGACTGCATTACGCATCGAAGCCGAAAACAATCTGCCGAAAGAACTCGACGAGCGGGTGCGGCGGCTGTTTAGCCTGAACCACTGGCGCCTGGCCGATCAGGGGTTGCAGGACGCAAGCGCCGAACGTGGCGTTCGCTACACCAACCGCTTCAGCTGTGTACGACGCGGCATCCCCATCGTACCGCGCTACGATCCGCGCATCGACCTGCCGCGTACCGAGCTTCAGTATGTCACGGTGGTGGGGCCCGCCAACGACGAGATCCACTGTGATGGCCTGGGGCGGGTGAAAGTCCGGTTCCCCGGCTGCAGGCCAGCCGATCACGCCCATGCGCAGGGAGCCGGCGCCTCGGATAGCGAACGAGATTCGGCCTGGGTACAGGTGTCCAGCGCATGGGCAGGCCCGCAATTCGGCGCGATCTCGCTACCGCGCGCAGGCCATCAGGTGCTGTGCGCGTTCGTCGGCGGGGACCCCGACAAGCCGCTCATCATCGGACGTGCCCATGGCGGGACGACCCCTCCGCCTTCGTTCAGTGGCGTGAGCCGCCTGCCCGGCGACCGCAATCTGTCGGGTGTTGTGAGCCGCGAAAGCGGCGGACAGCGCTACAACCAGTTGCGCATGGATGACACGCCCGGCCAGATCAGCGCCCAGCTGGCCAGCGCACACGGCCAGGCCCAGCTCAACCTGGGCTACCTCACTCATCCGCGCAGCAATGGCGAAGCGCAAGCGCGCGGCGAAGGGTTCGAGCTGACCACCAATGACAGCGGTGCCATACGAACCGCAAAGTCGCTGTTGATATCAGCCTGGAAGCGGATCGACGCTTGCGGGGTCCAAATGAGCAGCGAGGAACACGTAGCGCTCATGCAGGATTGCCTTGACCTGTTCAAGTCGCTCGGCCAATACGCCGCCGACCATCAGGGTTTGCCGGTCGACCCGACGGCACAGGCCAAGCCTGCGGCCGATGAACCCACGTTGACCCTCACCGCGCCGCAAGCCATTGCATCGAGCACCAGTAAATCGATTGTCAGCTATGCCGGCGTCAATCTCGATTCGGTGGCCCAGCAGCACATCCAGCTGACCAGCGGACAACGGTTCAACCTGAACGCGGGCAAAGGCATTTCCTTGTTCTCCCATTCAGACGGTATTCGCCA
>JBKHWY010000426.1:0-4365 GCA_046566285.1 Gammaproteobacteria bacterium
GTCCGAAGGGTTGCCGTAGGTGACGACCCTGTCGGCCACGCCGCTGGTCAGGCTGTTGCGAAGGTAGTAGCCGTTGCCGCGCCGAACCGCCAGGGTGTCGGTGCCGTTGCCGCCGTCGATGTTGTCCAGGCCCGACACGGTGTGCGCGCCGTTTTGCACGTCGTAGTTCGCAACGATGGTGTCATTGCCAGCGGTACCAGTAACAGCGTCGGTGCTCAGGGTCAGGTTGAACGTTTGGCCGGTTGCGTTGGCAACCTGGTTGACCAGGTTCGTCAGGGTTGCATCAACGGTTGCCTGGAAGCCAGTCACGGTCGTGGTTTCGACGACGTTGTGCAGCATGTTACGTGCGGTGTTCGCAGCGGCAGCACCCTTGTAGGCGATCAGTTCTTCAACCGTGTCGATGCCGGTGGTGAAGCTGTTAGCAACAGCAACTTTGTTGTTGATGACAGCTTGGTCGCTGAGACCTTGTGCGGTGGTGTTAGCGTATGCGCCAGCCATGATTGCCAGAGCAGCGCCAGCCTTGGTCACGCGACCCGACGAAATTTCCGTGTTCCAAAAGTTCAGGCCTTCCAGCTTGGCTGGACGGTTCAGAACGTTCAGGAAAATCGAATTGATGAAGGTGTCGGTATCAGCCGAGCCGTACAGGGTAGCGGATTCGGTGCTGGTAGCGAAGCTGTCAACCAGCGACTTGATCGCTGGGTTGGTCTTATAGGCGGTGTTCAGCTCACCGATCGTGGTCGGGGCGTTGGCATTGCTCAGGCCGGTAGCGAAGGCTTCCAGGCCACGTGGATCGGCAGGACGGCCGAAGTACGAAATGTATACCTGTTGAGTCAGATCGTAGTATGCGGATGCAGCCATGATTATTCCTTAAGAAAGAACTACATAAAATTTCAGTTTTTCTGCAAAAAAGACGTCAGCGCAAGGACTCACGGCTTTTCTGTAGAACTGGGGGGTATTATTGCGACCGACACCTTATAAAAATGTGACGACCATCACATACCGAAGCTTTTTGTCGCATTTCGTCACTGTTTTTGCATGTTGGATGACGTGTTTCCATCCGAATCTCACGAATTGCTGCTAATCAGGCCTGAGTACTCCGTACCTGTCGAAACGTCATAGAGAACTAAGCAAGGATGACAATTTGCGCCGAATTATATACTGGAAGCGAGCGTGCTATGCAAGATCAACATGTCTGGACATCGGCACTGGCAGCAAACTTGAAGAATGCATATATAAA
This sequence comes from Gammaproteobacteria bacterium, assembly GCA_046566285.1. GTDB lineage: Bacteria > Pseudomonadota > Gammaproteobacteria > Burkholderiales > Burkholderiaceae_D > Telluria_A. The sequence continues at coordinate 1,238 of JBKHWY010000426.1, forward strand.
TAAGAAAACCGCCGAAAGGCGGTCTTCTCATGTTTACGGAATTAAAGGGATGATGCTTATCGCGACCACCGCGTTACTCCCTGCGCACTCAAACTGGTCGAATCATTGGTCTTGAAACCGTACACGGCTTCAGTGGCGCCGGCGCCGCCAAGGTAGCCCTTCACCGTGGTGCCCGTAAATAGGGCACCCGCCAGCGCCCCCTGCTGGGTCACCGAACCATTTGTGTTAACGCTGAGTGTCCCCAAGGGACTTGAGACATCAAAACTAGTGGCGAATGTACGGGCTGCAAAATCGATATTCAATATTGCGTTGGTGAGCTCAGCCTTAATCTCCAGCCCCCCGTCTTTCTGCATGTATGCTTCGCTGTTAGTAAGGGCAAAGCCGACGGTTCCCTCGCGCGGCATTACCAGGCTGTTGACCAGCGGCCGGGACAATGCAAAAGAACCAACAATGATGGGTTTAACGTAGGCTGCACTATTCATTTTGTCGAGGATCTCGGCGTCCGTCTGCATCCAAGCAACCGCTTTCCAGCGCCCCCAGATGACTTCAGGAGCACTCCTTTCGACTACAACAGGGAGTACCGGGGTCGGCAGCGGCGTCACCACCGGCGGCGGCACCGTCGGGGTGGGCACGGGCTCGCGCACGACCGATTCGGGCAGCGGATTCTTGGCCGGATCCAGGCTGATATCGGTCAGCGCGGCCGAACCGCTGGTGCGGGCAGCCACCTTGCCGACCGGCTCGTCGGGACGGGCCGGCGCGTTCACTTCCGGCGAAATGGTCGGGCTGTTGAGCAGGCGCGGCACGTCCTGGCCGCGCTCGATCTGCAGCATGGTGTCAGGACGGCCGGCAAACAGTTCGCGGCTGGCCTGGCCTTCGCAGGGGCCGGAGCCTTCCGGGCCGCAGGCGCCGGCAAAGCCGCTCATCACCACGCCGCCCGACACCACCGATACCCACGAGCTCTTGTCGTTGGTGTACACGATGAAATCGGTACCGCGTACGCCGATCGCGGCCACGGGAGTATTGAAACGGAAGTTCTGGCGCGCCTGCTTGACGGCCGTGCCGGAAATACTGCGCGCCACGCCATTGAGCAGCTCCAGCTTGACGCGGGTATTGGCCGGGTTGGCGGCGTCCACGTGGTACGCGGTCACGCGCGCGCGGCTGTTGGGGCGCAGGATCAGGAAGCCGTTGTCGACGGTCTTCATATAAATATAGCCGTCGGCGCCGGTGGAGAGTTCGTCCCCTTCCTGCACCGCCGTCTCGAGCGCGGCCGCGTGACGGCCCACCTGCGCTTGTCCGGCCACAAACACGACGCGGCCCGCCTCGGCCGCCACGGCGGACAGGCAGGGCAAGGCCAGGGCGAGAGTGAATAAAAGTTGACGCATGATGGAATTCTCCTTGTGCGCATTGTGCGACGCCAAAGCGTACGCATCTGTGACAGCCGTCACATTGTACCGCCAAGCCCACGCCCGTTCGAGTAATGAATTGTCTCGATTTGTAATACTGTGGCGCAATATGTGATCACGGGATACAACGTAGTGCCAGTCCCAACAAACCGATATACTTGGCGACTGTCTTTCAAAAAGGGTTGCGCCGGCCACCGCCCTGCTGCCGCGGTGGTCACGACGATCGATGAACTTGTTCTTACCTCCACGCGCCCTGCCCTCCACCACCTCGCTGGTCCGCCTCGGCATTTCCGCTGCCGCGCTCCTGCTCGCCCTGTGGGCGCAGGCGGATGGCGCGGCGCGCGTCATGCGCTGGCCCGACGAGTGGCTGCGCGACCGCTTCGTCAACCTGCAGGCGCGCCCGGTATCGGACGAGCGCATCCTGGTGGTCGATATCGACGAAGCCACGCTGGCCGAGCTGCCCTGGCCCTGGAGCCGGGCCCGCATCGCCGAGCTGGTCGAGCGCCTGGTGCAGGCCGGCGCGCGCGGCGTGGCGCTCGATATCGTGATGTTCAAGCCTGGCGACGCGGCCGGCGATGCACGCCTGGCCATGCTGGCGGCACACGGCCCCGTGGTGCTGGCCCAGCTGTTCGATTTCCAGAACAGCGGCCAGGCCCTGCGCAGCGGTCAATTGATTGGCGGCGTGGCCGCGCCGCGCCCGCCCGGCGCCCCGGCCGCGCTGGGCTACCTGGCCAACCATGCCGGCCTGGCCGGCGCCGCGCACGCGGGCAATATCGGCGTGGTGCCCGACCCGGACGGCGTGCTGCGCCGCATTCCCCTGTCCACCTGGTTCGGCCAGCGCCTGTATCCCACCCTGACGCTGGCGCTGATCCAGTGCTGCGGCGGCGGGCTGGATACCCCGCTGGCGCCGGTCCAGCGCGTCAGCTTTGCGCGCAGCCTGTCGATGTACAAGGGCCCGAGCGCGCTGGATCTCCTGGCCGGCCGGGTGCCGGACGAACTCGTTGCCGGCAAGCTGGTGCTGGTGGGCTCGTCGTCCCTTTCCATCGGCGACCGCGTGGCCAGCCCGTTCGGTCCCTCCACCGCCGGGCTGCACGTGCATGCCGCCATGCTGTCGCAATTGCTCGACGTGCAAGGCGGCAGCGCCACCGCGCCGTGGCCGGGGAAGACCATCGCCCTCGGGTTCACCTTGCTGGTGGTGGCGCTGGCCGCCTGGTCCTTTCCGCGCCTGTCGGCGGTGTCGAACGTGCTGCTGCTGGCCGGCGCCAGCGCCGCCTGGCTGCTGCTGGCCTATGCCATCCACCCGCACGACCCCGATTTTTCCACCAGCGGGCCCTTGCTGGCCAACCTGTTCCTCCTGGCCGTGGCCGTGCCCTTCCACTGGCAATTGACCCAGCAAAACTCTCGTAAGCTGCTGGGCACGCTGCGCCAGTACGTGGCCACCGCCGTGGTGGACGAACTCCTGCGCAGCGACCTGAAGGACCCGTTGAAGCCGCGCCAGCTCCAAGTGACCACCCTGATTGCCGACATGGAAGGCTATACCACCCAGGTGGAAGCGCTGCCGGTGGAAGAAGCGGCCCGGCTTACCACCGATTTCCTCGATTGCCTGACCCGCCCGGTGCTGGAACGCCATGGCACGCTGGACAAGTACACCGGCGACGGCCTGGTGGCGTTCTGGGGCGCGCCGCTGCCCAACGAAGCGCATGCCGACCTGGCGCTGGACGCTGC
>JBKHWY010000427.1:0-4326 GCA_046566285.1 Gammaproteobacteria bacterium
TCGCAAATCGAGGGCAAAGCTCCGCCGCGGCGGGTCACCCACCGGTTCCGCCTCGACAGGCGACGGCAAGTGCCAACTAGAGAATGCGCGGCCGATCGTGCGGCGGGATCGGCCTCGCCAGGGTTAACTTTTGGCGCTGCCGGGACAACAGGCAGGGTCGCTCAAGGTGTTCAAGAAACTGCCAATCTCCTGCAGCGCCACGGCCTTGCAGGCGCACTCATTGCGCGCATCCGGGTCCTGCAGTGGTACGGGCGCCATCCGCTTGACGGTGGTGGTCACGCCGCAGGTGCTTAGCTTGGCACCGTATTGTTCAGCCTCGTCACGTAATGGATCGTCCTCGGCTGACAGGATCAGGGCCGGCGGCAGGTTCTTCAGCCGGCTCGACTGCAAGGGCGACGCGTACGGATGGGTACGGTCAGCCGCGTTCGGCAGGTAGCCGCGATAGCTGGCGGCGCAGGTGTCGGCAATGCCGGCCTGGGCGGCGTCATGCGGCAGCGCGCGCATCGAGCAGGTGGACAGGCCCGGATCGAGCATCGGCATGATCAGGATCTGCCCGGCCAGGGGCGGACCGCCCCGGTCGCGCGCCATCAGGGCGCAGACGGCGGCCAGGTTGGCGCCCGCCTCGATGCCTGCCACCAGCAGGCGCTTGCCGGTCCAGCCCAGCTTGGCCTTGTTCTTCCTGGCCCACAGCAGCACCGCATGGGCATCCTCGACGGCGGCCGGGAACGGGCGTTCGGTCGCCAGCGTGTAGCTCGAGGCCAGCACCAGCTGCTGGGCCGAGCAGGAGGCCAGGTGGCGCAGGAACATGTCCGACGCATCGAGGTCTCCGCCCACGAAACCGCCGCCGTGGAAGTAGACGATCAGCCCATCGCGCTTGCCGCCTTCGGCACTGCTGTACAGGCGCGCGGCCAGGGGACCCGCCGCGCCGCCCACCTCCAGCGCGCGAATCTTGAGTTGGCCCAGCGCCTCATCCATGTTCATTGTGCTTCGCCTTCCGCCACGCGCTCGCCGCTGCCATCGAAAATGCTATGTGCGAGTGCATCAAAACCGACGCTCTGCGCCTCTGCCGCCTGTGGAAATTGCTCGGCCAGGAAGGTCGCGGAGACGAGCAGCATCGCCAGCACGAAGCCCACGACCGACACCACACTTTGACAGATCTTCATCACACGCCCTCCTTCGCCTTGCTTGCCTCTGCATTCCTCGATGCAGTAACGACACTTTAAACTTGGTCTACAATCTAATAAAGATGGCAATCCCGAATTGATTGTTCAGATTTCGGAACAATGATATGCACGGCGAAGGGTGGAATGAATAAACTCCAAGCAATGGAAGTGTTTGTACAGGTGGTGGACGCGGGTGGCTTCACCCGGGCCGCAGAGATGATGCAGCTGCCCAAGGCCAGTGTCTCGACCCTGGTGCAGCAGCTCGAACAGACCCTGCAAGTCAAGTTGCTGCACCGCACAACGCGGCAGGTCACCGTGACGGCCGACGGGGCCGCGTATTACGAGCGCTGCCTGCGCATCCTCTTGGACGTGCGCGAGGCCGAGGAGTCGCTGTCGCACAACCGGGTCAGCCCCAGCGGGCGCCTGCGGGTCGACACCATGACCGCGATCGCCGCCGATATCATCATTCCCGCCCTGCCCGACTTTTTTGAGCGCTACCCGGACATCCGCCTGGACCTGGGCGGCAGCGAGCGCCAGGTCGACCTGATCGAGGAAGGCGTCGATCTGGCCATTCGTGGCGGCGCGCTGAACGACCCGAACCTGATCGCGCGGCGGGTGGGCGTGATGAACTTCGTGACCTGCGCCACGCCGGGCTACCTGGCCAAGTATGGACGGCCCGCCCACCCGAACGAACTGAGCGCGCATCGCGCCGTCAACTACTTCTCGTCCAAGACCGGCAAGACCTACGACTGGGATTTCGTGCGCGGCGACGAGCGCATCGACGTTCCCATGCCCAGCTGCCTGGCCGTGAACGACACCAGCATGTTCATGGCCGCCTGCCTGCGCGACATGGGCATGGTGCAGATGCCCATCTATATGGCCGAACCCCTGGTGGCCGAAGGCAAGCTGCAGATGATCCTGGAAGACTGGGGCACCTCGCCCGTGCCGATCCACGTGGTGTACCCGCAGAACCGCCATCTGTCGGCCAAGGTGCGGGTGTTCGTGGAATGGGTGGCCGAGCTGTTCGCGTCGGATGAGCGACTTAAACTGAAGAGGAACTAGATGAGCGCGGAAGCCCTCCACACGATTGTCTTTCTCGACCGCGACAGCCTGATCGCCGACCTGCGCCGGCCCGCGTTCGCGCACCGCTGGAGCGAGTATCCCGCCACCGATCCGGCCGACGTGGTGGCGCGGCTCGCGGGCGCCACCATTGCCATCACCAACAAGGTGCCCATCCGGGCGGCCGAGCTGGCCCAGCTGCCGGACCTGAAGATGATCGCCATCGCTGCCACGGGCGCCAACATCATCGACCTGGAGGCCTGCCGCGCGCGCGGCATCGTGGTGGCCAACATCCGCAATTATTCGCTTGTCTCGGTGCCCGAGCACTGCTTCGCGCTGATGCTGGCCTTGCGGCGCAACCTGCGCGCCTACTGCGCCGACGTGGAGGCCGGGCGCTGGCAGCAGTCGACCCGTTTCTGCCTGCTCGACCATCCGATCGGCGACCTGGCCGGCAGCACGCTGGGCATTGTCGGCTACGGCGCCCTGGGCCGGCGCGTGGCGCAGATCGGGCGTGCCTTCGGCATGCGGGTGGTGGCCCACTCGCGCTCGCGCATCGGCGAGCCCGACGTGACCGAACTGCCGCTCGATGAACTGCTGCGCGTCGCCGACGTGGTCAGCCTGCACCTGCCGCTCACGCCGGCCTCGCGCCAGCTGATCGGCGCCGACCAGCTGGCGCGGATGAAGCCGGGCGCGCTCCTGATCAACACCGCGCGCGGCGGGCTGGTGGACGAGGCGGCGCTGGCGCGCGCCCTGCAGGACGGCGTGATCGGCGGCGCGGCCTTCGACGTGCTGAGCCAGGAGCCGCCGCGCGCGGACAATCCGCTGCTGGCGCTGCGCCTGCCGAATTTCATTCTCACGCCGCACGTGGCCTGGGCCAGCCGGGGCGCCATGCAGACCTTGGCCGACATGTTGGTCGATAACGTCGAAGCCTTCGTACATGGCGTGCCCATCAATACCCTGTAATACCTTTGAAAGAAGTTTTATAGGCGGAATTTGCGGAATGTCACATAAACACTGGACAAACCAGGGCCCTCCCCCTACAATGCTGCTTCTTCAACGGCGCATAGCATCGTTGAAGACAGCAAGTAGAACGATAAACGCCAGCAAGGGTTTTGAAATTCGAACAAAGCTGCTATAATGCTTGCCTTCGCGGCTGTAGCTCAGCTGGATAGAGTACTTGGCTACGAACCAAGGGGTCGTGGGTTCGATTCCTGCCAGCCGCACCAAGATTGAGCGAGAACGGATCAGAGAGAAATCTCTGGTCCGTTTTTGTTTCTGGGGTCACTTTCATCCCCCTCCCCCGTGTAGGACAGCGTTTTCCGCATGGGCCGGACATGGCCCGGGGTTTTAAAAAGCTGACAATGCAAAAAATTTGCGTTTATCCAAACCCCTGCTATAATGATGGCCTTCGCGGCTGTAGCTCAGCTGGATAGAGTACTTGGCTACGAACCAAGGGGTCGTGGGTTCGATTCCTGCCAGCCGCACCAAACAAAGTTGTACTAGAAATTGCAGTATGAAAAAGGGTCTGAAACGAATAGTTTCAGGCCCTTTTTGCTTTCCTGGCAGCGTCATTATTGTTGAGATTACTCAACCGTTTGACTGCGCCGGCGCACAACGCGGCCGCGCAGCGGGGCTGCACCAGCCCTCCCACAAATTTTCTCCTGTTTTTGTAGTCTCGTTCCTACGCATTGCGTGACAGCGCACCAATCTTTGCATTTTCGCCATTGTCAAATTGGCCTCTCTCCTATGAAAACGAGCTGCACCGCGATGATGTAACGCAATCGTTTTACCGAAGGCAAGAATGGCAAAAATGCCGCACGCATCCTGCATACCCCCTGATTTTGAACTGCGCTTTGCTACGATAAAGGCTCCCCGATTCTTGATAACCAAGCCGCCTTCGAGGTGGCTGACCTTCTAATGAGGACACTATGAAAATTGCAAAAACCATGATGGCTGCAGCGGTCTTCGCCGTCGCGTCGTTTGGCGCATCGGCCTATGCGGCTGACGTGTCGCAGGCTCCGGAAGCACTGTCGCTGACCGACAACACCGCCTTCTTCGGCGACAACTTCACCGCCGGCAACAACGGCAACACCTTCGCCGACCA
>JBKHWY010000428.1:0-4304 GCA_046566285.1 Gammaproteobacteria bacterium
GTAGCCCACGCCCAGCAGCTCGGGGGAGATCTCCGCGCCGATCGACCCGGCCTTGAGCGGCGCGCCGAACACGAAGTTGACCGTGTCCTTCCAGCCCTTGAAGGACACGTTGGCGATCTTGTACAGCAGGCCCAGCCCGAAGCCGCCGAAGATGATGCGGGCGCGCATACTCGCTTCGCGCGCTTCGTTGGAACCGGGCATGCGCACTTCGCCGGCGGCCTGGCGCGAGGTCTCGCTGGCGGCCGCTTTGAGCACTTGCGCGCAGGCGGTCCCCTCGGGATACTTCAGCTCGCGCTGCTGCTCGACGATCATCGTGTGGCGCATCGGGATCATCATCAGGATGCCCAGCAGGCCTCCCAGCACCCCCACCAGCATCACGCGCCAGATTTCCAGATCGAAGCCGAGGATCATAATCGCCGGCATCATCACGCCCAGGCCGAAGGCGATGGACTCTCCGGCCGAACCGGCCGTCTGGGTGATGTTGTTTTCCAGGATGGTGGAATCGCGCCCGCCCATCTTTTTTGCAAGGCCAAACAGCGTGATGGCGATCACCGCCACCGGAATCGAGGCGCTGACGGTCAGCCCGACCTTGAGCACCAGGTACAAGGAGGACGCGCCGAACACCATCCCCAGCACCACGCCCATGATGAGCGCCCTCCAGGTCAGTTCGGGCAGCTGGGCGGCGGCCGGGATATACGGTTTGACTGCCTGGTTGGGGTCGTACGGCATCGCCATGTCCTCGTGGGTTGAGTGAGCGTGCGCCAGTGGCCGGATGGGGCTGGCGGGGAAATCGATGGATTATAATCGCCCGCACGAGCCGTCGCCATCAGTACGGCTGCTATGCGAAGGTATGGTTTTGACTACTGCAGAAAGCAACACCTCCAAGTCCCTGATCCCTGCCCGCCGCCGCTTGCTGGTGCGCGGCATCATCCTCCTGGCCGTGCTGGGCCTGCTGTCGGTGCTGGGCGTGCTCGGCTACTATTTCGGCGTGGTCGCGCCCAACGTGCCCGCCATCGATGCCGTGACCGACTACCGGCCCAAGATTCCGCTGCGCGTGTACACGGCCGATAATGTGCTGATCGGCGAATTCGGGGAGGAGCACCGCGACTTCGTCGCGATCAGCAAGATCCCCGACCTGATGAAAAAGGCCGTGCTGGCCATCGAGGACACCCGCTTTTATGAACATGGCGGCATCGACTGGGTGCGTGCGCTGGGCGCGGTGCGCGCCAACCTGGCCGGCAGCTACCGTCAGGGCGCATCCACCATCACCATGCAGGTGGCGCGCAACTTCTTCCTCACGCGCGACAAGCACATCGCCAGGAAAGCCAACGAGATCGCGCTGGCCTACAAGATCGAGGCGGCCCTGTCCAAGGACCAGATCCTCGAGCTGTACATGAACCAGATCTTCCTGGGCCGCCGCTCCTACGGTTTCGCCAGCGCCGCGCGCGCCTATTTTGGTAAACCGCTCGACAAGCTGTCGATCGCCGAGATGGCCATGCTGGCCGGGGTGCCGCAGGACCCCGTGCGCCACAATCCGGCCATCAACCCAAAGCGCGCCAAGCAAAGGCAGCTGGCCGTGCTGCGCCGCATGCGCGACGTCGGCTACATCACCAGCGCGCAGTATGACAAGGCCGTCGAGGAACCCATCAAGGTGACGGAAAAGCGCCAGGACTTCGGCGTGCATGCGGAGTACGTGGCCGAACTGGCGCGCCAGGCCGTCGTCGAGCAGTTCAAGGACGATGCCTACACCACCGGCATCACCGTCACCACCACCATCCTCAAGCCCGAGCAGGACGCCGCCTACCAGTCGCTGCGCCGCAACGTGCTGGCCTACGACCAGCGCCACGGCTACCGTGGTCCGGAAGCCTTCGTCACCCTGCCCGAGGATGAAGCCGAGCGCGAGGAAGCCATCGCGCAGGAACTGCGCAAGCGCCCGGTGAGCGACGGCCTGACCCCGGTGATGGTGCTCGACGCCTCGCCCAAGAAGGTCACGGTGGAAAACCTGGACGGCGACCGCATCGACATCGGCCCGGCCGGCCTGAAGCTGGTGGCCGGCGCCCTCACGGACAAGGCGCGCGACGCCATTCGCCTGCGCCGCGGCGCCATCGTGCGCATCGCCCAGGACAATCCCAAGGCCGGCTGGGCCATCGTCCAGGTGCCGCAGGTGGCCGCCGCGCTGGTGGCGCTCGACGTCAAGACGGGCGGATACCACGCCCTGGTGGGCGGCTTCGACTTCAATCTGCAGAAGTACAACCACGTGACGCAAGCGCTGCGCCAGCCCGGCTCCTCGATGAAGCCCTTCATCTATTCCGCCGCGCTGGAAAAAGGCTACACCCCCGCCACCCGGATTGCCGACACCCCGCTCGACATGCCCGGCGAGAACGCCGGCGCCACCTGGTCGCCGCAGAACGACGACGGCAAGTACGACGGCGAAGTGACGATGCGGCGCGCCCTGGCGCTATCAAAAAACGTCGCCTCGATCCGCCTCTTGCGCGCCATCGAGATCGGCTACGCGCACGATTACATCGCCAAGTTCGGCTTCGAGCCGGCGCGCCAGCCGAAGAACATGACCCTGGCGCTCGGCACCGGCCAGGTCACACCGCTGCAATTGGCCGGCGCCTACGCCGTGTTTGCCAATGGCGGCTACAAGGTCACGCCCTACCTGATCTCCTCCATCAAGGGCGGCGACGGCAAGGTGCTGTTTGAAACCAAGGCGCCCAAGCTGGAGGAGTCGGCGCGTGTGATCGACCAGCGCAACGCGTTTGTCGTGCACAGCATGCTGCGCGACGTGGTCCGCTACGGCACCGGCGCGGCCGCCACCAAGGCGCTGGGGCGCGACGACATCGCCGGCAAGACCGGCACCACCAGCGACGCCGTGGACGGCTGGTTCGCCGGCTACGGCGGCGGCGTGGTGGCGGTGGCCTGGATGGGCTATGACGATCCCAAGTCGCTGGGCGGACGCGAATTCGGCGCCACGCTCTCGCTGCCGATCTGGATCGACTACATGCGCGCGGCCCTGGCCAAGCGCCCGGTCGAACAGCGCGAGGTGCCCGAAGGCGTGATGCAGGACGGCGAGGACTGGATCTACGGCGAGTACGCCGGCACGACCGACTTCAAGACCATCGACATCGACGCGGCCCCGCCGGTACCGGAAGCGGGCACGCCGGCCGAGGGTGAGGCCGCCCCGGCGGCGCCCGCGGCCCCGGCCCCGGTCCCGGAACAATAGGCGCGGCCGAGGAGCACGGATGCCGTTTCAGATCGAACACAAGCTGGTGATCGGGATCGCGTCGAGCGCCCTGTTCGACCTCACCGAGTCGCACCAGGTGTACCTGGACAGCGGTCCGGACGAATACCGCAACTACCAGGAGCGCCACCTCGACGTCATCCTGGAGAAAGGCGTGGCGTTTCCCTTCATCCGCCGCTTCCTGAACATCAACAAGTGCTTTCCCAAGCAGTCGCCGGTGGAAGTGGTGCTGTTCTCGCGTAATTCGCCCGAGACGGGCCTGCGCGTCATGCGCTCGATCGCCCACTATGGACTGGACATCTCGCGCGCCGCTTTCATGACCGGCAAGTCGCCGTACACCTATCTGCCCGCCTTTAACGCCGCCCTCTTTTTGAGTGCGAACGAAGAAGACGTCAAGAGCGCCATCGAGGCGAACTACCCGGCCGGGCTGGTGCTGCCTTCAAAAATCGCCGACGACGAGGACGATGTCGAGCTGCGCGTGGCGTTCGACTTCGACGGCGTGATTGCGGACGACGAATCCGAGACCGTCTTCAAGCGCAACAACAACCTGGAAGAATTCCACGCCCACGAGACCGAACGCGTGGCCATTCCCCACCAGCCCGGGCCCTTGGCCGAGATGTTCCAGAAGCTGGCCGTGATGCAGCGGCTGGAAGAGCGGGCCGCGCGCCGCAATCCCGAGTACCAGAAGATCCTGCGCATTGCCATCATCACGGCGCGCAGCGCGCCCTCGCATGAGCGGGTGGTCACCACCCTGAAAAGCTGGGGCGTGTCGGCCAACGAGACGTTCTTTTTGGGCGGGATGGAAAAGGCGCGCGTGTTGTCGGTGTTCAGGCCGCACATCTTTTTTGATGACCAGATGACGCACCTGAAGGCCACGCCGGGTGGGACCATTCCGATGGTGCATGTGCCGTTCGGGATTGCAAATCGGCGGCATCAGGGCCCTGCAGAATGAGGTTGCTGTGAAAGCGGAAATGAGGCACCGCTTGGGTTCACTCATAAACTAAAAACCGTCATTCCGGCGAAGGCCCACTGCTGTCCGGAATAATTTTCTTGACCTTAG
>JBKHWY010000429.1:0-4291 GCA_046566285.1 Gammaproteobacteria bacterium
TCCGCACCGTGCTGGCCGATACCGAGGACACCTGGTCGCAGCTGTTCCGCGAGCAGGGCCGCGAGTATCCCCGTCCGAAACTCAACCTCTTCACGGACCGCATCGGCACCGCATGCGGCACGGGGCAGAGCGCCGCCGGACCGTTCTACTGCCCGGCCGACCAGGAGATCTACATCGACCTGGATTTTTACCGCATGATGCAGGAGCGCTTCAAGGTCGCCGGCGAATTCGCCCAGGCCTACGTGATCGCCCACGAAGTGGGGCACCACGTGCAGCACACGCTGGGCATGATGGACAAGGTGGACCAGGCGCGTGGGCGCGCGTCCGAGCGCGAGGCCAATGCCTTGTCGGTGAAGGTGGAGCTGCAGGCCGACTGCCTGGCCGGGGTATGGGCCTTCCACGCCAACAAGGCGCGCAGCGTGATCGAAGCAGGGGATGTGGAAGCGGCGCTGAAGGCCGCCACCGCGATCGGCGACGACGCCCTTCAGCAGCAGAGCCGCGGCTATGTGGTGCCCGATTCGTTCACGCACGGCACCTCGCAGCAGCGCGTGCGCTGGTTCTCGCGCGGGTTGGAGTCGGGGCGGGTGACCGACTGTGATACGTTTGCGGCGGGATCGCTTTGATGTGAAGGTGCTGCGGTTCGGATCAGCACTGCGAAGTACGTTCGTCGTCCTGGCGAAGGCCTCGGCGGCCCCGCCAGGACCCATAGCGCGTTCCCTCAGTGGCACGGTTCTACTCTGAGCAGATGTGTTATGGGTCCTGGCCTTCGCCAGGACGACGGCTTTAAGTGCACAGGTTTATCCGAACGCCGCGCCACCCCTCGTCGCCACGATCAGCGAAACAGCGAATCCCACCCACCCTTCGGCGACATATCCTCCAGATTCCAAGCCCCCGCATCGAAGGCCCGCTGGGTCGCCTTGTACGCCGGATAGCCGCTCGACTGCGCTTCGCTGTCGACGATATGCCCACGGCCCTCGGCCACGTCCGAGATGATCTTGAAGTCGACCGGATCGCGCGCCCATGGACGCATGCCGGCGCTCATGTACACGGCATTTTCCAGCCGCTTGGCCGCCAGCGGTTTCAAGCCCGGCGGCAGGTAGGGCGTGGCGGCTTTCAGGATCTGCGCGCTGGAGGCCGTGTAGCGCCCCGTCAGCGGCAGGTCGTGGCCATTCTGGTCCACCGCGATATTGTCCTGCATGTAGACGCTGACATCTCCGGCGCCACCCAGGCTGAAGAACGGCGTGCCCACCACCGTGTCGGGACCTGCGCGGTAGACGTTGCCGATCATGGTCATCACGCCCGTGCGCGGCGCATGGCTGCCCCATTCGTGCGCGATCAGGTTGTAGTGAATGATCTTGTTGCCGGGGTTGTGAATCAGGTTGTTCACGATGGCCACGCGCGCGCCGCCCTTGATCAGGGGATTGCGCTCCTCGTTGGCGTTGTACAGGTTGCCGTAGATGAGCACCTCTTCGGCGTTATCGTGGATCAGCGAGCCCTTGGAGTGCTCGCCCTTCTTGTGCGTCGAGTCGCGCAAGCCTTCGGCCACGATGTTGTGGCTGAAGGTGATGCGGTGCGAGGTGCCCTTCGGCCAATCCTCCGGGGTGGCGCCATTGAAGCGCGGGCCCGAGGCCGACAGGTTCTCGTCGGTCGCCCAGCTGAAGCTGCAGTGGTCGATGATGACGTTCGATGCGGCGCTGGTGGACAGGCCGTCGGCTTCCCAGCCGCTCTTTTTCGGCTTGCCGTTTTCGCCCGGACGCACGGCGATGTGCTGGACGATGACGTCATGGGTGGCCACCGAGAATTCGCCGCGGATGAAGGTGATGCCGGGATTCGGTGCGGTCTGGCCGGCGATGGTCACGAACGGCTCGGTGATGCGCAGCGTCGCGCCCTGCAGGTCGATCACGCCGCCCACTTCGAACACGATGATGCGCGGCCCCTTGGTGGCCAGGGCCTCGGCGAACGAGCCGGCACCGGAGGCATCGAGGTTGGTCACGCGGACAATCGCGCCGCCGCGCCCACCCTTGGTATCGGCGGCCCAGCCCTTGACGTCGGCGCTGGCGCGGTCCAGGTCGCGCAGGCTCGTGAAAGCGGCAGTCTCGGCGGCGCCGGTGGCAAAGGGCAGGGTGGCTAGCAGGGCGCACACGAGCGTTGCCTGGGCTTTCAGCGATACCGGTTTCATGACGTCTCCTGATAATTGTTGCTGAAAATTATCGCACAAGGCTACCGCTAACATAATCAAGTTTTGGATCGTTGCAACACTCAGGGAACATTCAACTGAGCGGGATGTGCTCAACAAATCAAGAACTTGAGTATTTACCAACGGCATGAATCACGCACGGGTGTCCGGCATATGATCGGCTGGCCTGCGGAGACCAGGCATGTCAGCAGTACCAGCACATCAAAGCCAAGACCGATAAAAATCCAAGAGGACACCATGCACAACCCACGTCACGCCGGACGCAAGCCGCCCCTGACACCCTCGATGATCGCCCTGGGCGTCATCGGCCTGATCGCGGCCATGCAAGCCCAGGCCCAGGCGCAGACCACCACCCCATCCCCGGCGCCGCAGGCGGACGCCGTGGTCGAGATCACGGGCTTTCGCGCAAGCTTGAACAGCGCGCTCACGCTCAAGAAAAACAGCGATGGCATCGTCGATGTCATCAAGGCCGAGGACATCGCCAAGTTCCCCGATGCGAACCTGGCCGAATCGATGCAGCGCATTCCCGGCGTGTCGCTGGCGCGCGGCGACGGCGGCGAGGGCAAGCAGATCACGGTACGCGGCCTGAACGCGGGCTTTACCCGCGTGCGCATCAACGGCATCGAAGGCGTGACCGCCACCGGCGCTTCCGACATCAACGGCAGCACCAACCGCGGGCGCGCCTTCGACTTTTCCGTGTTCGCCTCTGAACTCTTCAACAGCCTCTCGGTGCGCAAGACGGCCGAAGCCAACATCGAAGAGGGCTCGCTGGGCGCCACGGTGGACCTGCGCACCGCGCGTCCGTTCGACTTCAAGGGCCGCACGTTCAGCCTGGGCGGGCAGGCCAGCTACAACTCGCTGGCCCGCAAGACCGAACCGCGCGTCACCGCCCTGTTCTCCGAGCGCTGGGACACGGGCGTAGGCAAGTTCGGCGCATTGGTGTCGGGCGCGTACTCGAAACGCACGGCGCAGGAGGAGGGCTATGAAGCGGTCGAACTGCTCAGCGCCAGCAACGATGGCGGCTTCTGTTCGCCGCTCGGCTTCACGCCGCAGAACCCAGCCAACAATGCGCTCAAGGGCGTGACGGCCAGCGCCTGCGGCAACGGCGTGCCGCGCACCTCCGACCTGGGCGCCTACAACAGCGTGGTCGGCCGCCTGGACGACTACGGCGGCACGGTGGCCAATCCGCTGCCCGGCTCGGGCGCTTTCGCGCCGCGCATCCCGCGCTACCGCCGCTCGCTGACCCACTACGAGCGCACCGGGCTGACAGGCTCGTTCCAGTGGCGCCCGGACAGCAAGAGCGAATTGAATCTCGACCTGATGGGCGGGAAGTTCTCGAACGACCGCTACGACAACTACATCAGCGCCATTTCGTTCGGCCGCAGCATGGCCCAGTCCAACGGCAAGCCACAGACCTCCATTTTGGAGACGCACTTCACCGACACCGGCAGCTGGGACTACGGCAAGTTCAATGCCGTCGACATCCGCACCGAAGGACTGCTGGACAAGTACACCACCCTGTTCCGCCAGCACGTGCTGTCCGGTAGCCGCGACTTCACCGACCGCTTCCGCATGGACTTCATGACGGGCACCTCGAACTCCGACCTGGACGAGCCGATGCGCGCCACCGTGCAGTTCGACGCGCCCAACGTCAACGGCTTTTCCTGGGACTTCCGCAACGACCGCAACGTTCCGACGCTTAACTTCGGCATCGACGTGAACAACCCGAATTTGTTCACCTTCGCGCCGCAGGAAGCCGACGGCACCTTCCACGGCCAGTTCGTGGGCCGCTATCTGCACACCAAGAACAAGCTGACCACCCATGCGATCAACGCCGCCTTCGACTTAGACGACCACCTGACCCTGCGCACCGGCGTGTCGGCGCGCACCAACCGCTGGACCAACGTCGAAATCGCCTCCGGCGGCAATGGCCTGGCGCTGCCGGCCGGGACCACGGTGGCGGGCATCAGCCGCACCATCGGCGACTTTGGCCGGGGCCTCGGCGGCACCGGCGTGCCCACCGCCTGGACCGCCGTGGACCTGGACACGTTCCGCGCCGTGTACGACATCGAGTGCCATTGCAGCGCCGTGCCG
>JBKHWY010000430.1:0-4284 GCA_046566285.1 Gammaproteobacteria bacterium
AGGCTCAGCTCGGCCTTTACCTGCGTAAGGAAGGCGGTTTTCTTGTGCACCGTGTCGATCATCGACACTTTCATGTCCGGCCGGGCAATGGCCAGGACCACGCCCGGCAATCCGCCCCCTGCCCCCACGTCGAGGACATTGGCGGCGCCCTGGAAGGCCGGCACTGCCGCCAGGGAATCGAGCAGGTGATGGGTCATCATCTGCATGGGATCGCGCACCGCCGTCAGGTTGTACACGGAATTCCACTTGAACAGCAGGGCCAGGTAATCGAGCAATTGATCCTGCTGGGCCTGGGATAAGTTCAGCCCCAGCTCGGCGCTGCCGGCAGAAAGCGTTTGGGCGAGCGCGGGACGATCGAAATGCTTCATCCGGCCAACTCCTCACTAGGCGCCGTGAAGTCCTTGGCGCCCCGCTTTTTCAGATGCACCAGCAACAGCGAAATGGCCGCTGGCGTCACGCCCGAGATACGCGATGCTTGACCCAGGGTTTCCGGGCGCTGCTTGTCGAGCTTCTGGCGTACCTCGATGGACAGGGCGGTCACGTCCAGGTAGTTGAAGTTGGCCGGCAGCTTGAGGTTTTCGTAGTGCTCGTGGCGCTCGACTTCCTTGGCCTGGCGGTCGATATAGCCGGCGTACTTGAGCTGGATCTCGATCTGCTCCTGCACGGCTGGATCAGCCACGCCCGGACCGGCCAGGGCCTGGCCCTGCATACCCGTCATGCTCATCAGCTTCTCGTACTCGACACCGGGACGGCGCAGCAGGTCGGCCAGCGAATACTCGCGTTCGATGGCCTGGCCGATGACGCGTTCCGATTCCGCCGCGGCCAGGATGCGTGGATTGACCCAGGTCGACTTCAGACGCTCGAGCTCACGCGCGATGGATTCGCGCTTGTTCTCGAACGCGGCCCACTGGGCATCGCCCACACAGCCGAGCTTGCGACCGATTTCCGTCAGGCGCATGTCGGCATTGTCTTCCCGCAGGCTCAGCCGGTACTCGGCCCGGCTGGTGAACATGCGGTACGGCTCGGCCACCCCCTGCGTGGTCAGGTCGTCGACCAGCACGCCGAGGTAGGCTTCCGAGCGTCCCGGCACCCAGGCGTCGCGGCCCTGGGTTTGCAGCGCCGCGTTGATCCCGGCCAGCATGCCCTGTGCCGCGGCCTCCTCGTAACCGGTGGTGCCGTTGATCTGGCCGGCGAAGAACAAGCCTTGAATCGCCTTGGTCTCCAGCGACGCTTTCAGGCCGCGTGGATCGAAATAATCGTATTCGATGGCATAGCCGGGGCGCAGAATAAATGCGTTTTCCAGCCCTTTCATCGAGCGCACCAGGGCCAGTTGCACGTCGAACGGCAGGCTGGTGGAGATTCCGTTTGGATAGAACTCGTTGGTGGCCAGCCCTTCCGGCTCCAGGAAAATCTGGTGCGATTCCTTGCTGGAGAAACGGTGGATCTTGTCCTCGATTGACGGGCAGTAGCGCGGCCCCACTCCTTCGATGACGCCCGTGTACATCGGGCTACGGTCCAGGCCGCCGCGGATGATGTCGTGGGTCTGGCCGTTGGTGTGCGTGACCCAGCACGGCACCTGGCGCGGATGCATGGCAGCGTTGCCCATGACGGAAAACACCGGCACCGGGTCGAGGTCGCCCGGCTGCTCGGTCATGGCGGCAAAGTCGATGCTGCGCCCGTCGATGCGAGGCGGCGTACCTGTCTTCAGGCGTCCTTGCGGCAGCTTGAGTTCCTTCAGCCGCGCGGACAGGGAAATCGCCGGTGGGTCGCCGGCGCGACCGGCCGAGTAGTTCTGCAGGCCGACGTGGATCTTCCCGTCGAGGAAAGTGCCGGCCGTAAGGACCACGGCACGGGCGCGAAACTGCAGTCCGATCTGGGTCACGGCGCCCACCACGCGGTCGCCCTCCACCATCAGGTCATCCACCGCTTGCTGGAACAGCCACAGGTTGGGCTGGTTTTCCAAGCGCGAGCGGATGGCTTGCTTGTACAGGAGGCGGTCGGCCTGGGCGCGGGTGGCACGCACCGCCGGTCCCTTGGACGAGTTCAGGATGCGAAACTGGATGCCGGATTCGTCGGTGGCGATGGCCATGGCGCCGCCCATGGCATCCACTTCCTTGACCAGGTGGCCCTTGCCGATGCCGCCGATGGACGGGTTGCAGGACATCTGGCCCAGGGTTTCGATGTTATGGGTGAGCAGTAAAGTCTTCTGTCCCATGCGGGCAGAAGCGAGCGCCGCCTCGGTGCCGGCGTGGCCGCCGCCAACGACGATGACGTCGAATTCAGATGGAAATAGCATGGTGGAGTAAAAAGGCGAGGAGTTAAGTCCAGATTATAGATTCTTTTTGCTGCGCCGAATCAAGGCGGAGCCATTGTTTCACGTGAAACTGCGCTAATCTGGACCATAGAGCTGTTCCACGTGAAACAGCAAGGCTTGTATAGACAAGCTCAGCCGTAGACGTTCCACGTGAAACAACTACTTGATGAAGGCGTCGTAGCCTGTCTTGAGTATCAGCAGGGACACCACGACCAGGAACAGCGAGCGCACGAAGCCGCTGCCGTGTTTCATGGCCAGCCGGGTGCCGACCAATGAACCGCTGACCCCGCACACTGCCATCGTCAAGCCCAGTTGCCACAACAGGTGGCCGCTGTAACCGAACCAGAACAACGCCGCCAGGTTGCAGGCGACATTCACCACCTTGGCCGACGCGGAGGCGCTCAGGAAGTCGAAGCCGAAGAAGCGCACGAACATGAAAATCAAGAAGCTGCCCGTGCCGGGGCCGAAAAAGCCGTCATAGAAACCGATGGCGGCGCCGGTGGCAATGGCGGCCAGGCGCTCGGTCATGCCAGTGTGCGCGGGCGCGTGAATGCTGCCCAAGTCCTTCTTACGGAATGTGTAGACCGCCACCGCCAACAAAATCAAGGGCAGCAGCGCACGCACGAAATCGGCTGGCACGCGGGTCACGGTGTAGGCGCCGGCAAACGCCAGCACGAAAGCGGCGCAGGCTGCGGGGGCGACCGTAGTCCACGGCACCTTGACGCGACGGGTGTAATTGACGGCGGCGGCGGACGTACCGAACACACCCGCCAGCTTGCTGGTGCCGAACAGCGTGGCCGGAACTTCCTTGGGAAA
Source organism: Gammaproteobacteria bacterium (assembly GCA_046566285.1). Lineage (GTDB taxonomy): Bacteria > Pseudomonadota > Gammaproteobacteria > Burkholderiales > Burkholderiaceae_D > Telluria_A. The sequence goes on from JBKHWY010000430.1 coordinate 3,131, forward strand.
CACCGAGAACAGCACGGGGATCTGGATCAGCCCTCCCCCGCCCACTACCGCGTCCACCAGCCCGGCCAGGAAAGCCGCAAAGCCCAGCAATACAAAGTCGATCATCGATTCCGTCCAGACACCCGGCCAACGGCCAAATGCCTATTGTACGGAAATCAGCTCGTGTTCAGGCCACCGGCCGAGTCCGTCGAGCCAGCGCAGCCCCGATCTCACCCACAATCCCACGCCGGAACAGCAGCACGCAGGCGATGAAGATCAGCCCTGTCACCATCCCCACGGATTCGCCGAGGGACGCGAACCACTCGATACCGGTCCACTCCAGCAACGCATTGCCCAGGTCACCCAGCTTGTTTTCCAACGCGACGATCAGGAAGGCGCCCAGCACCGGGCCCACCAGCGTGCCCATGCCGCCGACCAGCGTCATCAGGATCACCAGGCCGGACATGGTCCAGTGCAGGTCCGTCAGGGTTTCCGACCCCATCACCACGGTGCGGGTGGCGCCGGCCAGGCCGGACAGGGCGGCCGACAGCACGAAGGCCAGCAGCTTGTAGCGGTCGGCTTCAAAGCCCAGCGACACCGCCCTCGCCTCGTTTTCCTTGATGGCATGCAGCACCTGGCCGAAGGGCGAGCGCACAGCACGGGCGATCACGGCAAACCCAAGAATGAAGATCGCCAGCACCACGTAGTACAGGTGCAAGTCGTTGGAGAGATCCAGCAGCCCGAACAGCCGCCCGCGCGGCACGCCCTGCAAGCCATCCTCGCCGTGGGTAAAGGGCGCGCGCAAGCCGGCGAAATAGACCATCTGGGCCAGCGCCAGCGTGATCATCGCAAAGTAGATGCCTTGGCGCCGGATCGCCAGCGCGCCCATCACCAGGCCCAGCAGCGCACTGGCCACGACGCCGAACAGGATGCCCAGTTCGGTCGGCCAGCCCCAGGCCTGCAGCGCATGGCCGCAGGCATAGCCGGCGGCTCCGAACAGGGCCGCGTGGCCGAACGAGAGCAAGCCGGCATAGCCGATCAGCAGGTTGAACGCGCAGGCAAAGAGCGCGAAGCACAGCACGCTCATCAGGAGGACCGGATAGACGGCAAACGGCGCCGCCAGCAGAGCGAGGATGGCAAGCGCTCCGAAGGCCAGGCCGAGAGTTCTGGTTTCG
>JBKHWY010000431.1:0-4281 GCA_046566285.1 Gammaproteobacteria bacterium
GCCCGCCAGCGCCACCCGCCTGGACGGCTACCCGGCCAGCCGCGCCGCTGCGACGGTGGCGGCCAGCGCACTGCGCGAAGGGGACGTGATCGCCATCGCCGTGGGCGAAGCGGTGGCCGCCGATGGCGTCATCCTGGAAGGCGCCAGCGAGCTCGATCTGGCCCTGTTGACGGGCGAAAGCGTGCCGCAGGCGCGCGCGGCGGGTGACGAGATCCCGGGCGGCGCCGTGAATGCCGCCCAGCCGCTGGTGGTGCGCGTGACCCGCCCGCTGGAAGCGAGCACGCTGTCGCAGCTGGTGCGCCTGGTGGAAAAGGCGGGCGAGGGCAAGCCGCGCATGGCCTTGTGGGCCGACCGCGTGGCCTCCGGTTTCGTGATCGCCCTGCTGGCCCTGACGGTGCTGGTGTTCGGCGCCTGGCAATTCATCGATGCGGACCGCGCATGGCAGATCGCCATCGCCGTGCTGGTGGTGTCGTGCCCGTGTGCGCTGTCGCTGGCCACCCCGAGCGCGCTGGCCGCCGCCACCGATGCGCTGGTGCGCCGGGGCGTGCTGGTGGTGCAGCCGCACGTGCTGGAAACGCTGCACCGCGCCACCCATGTGGTGTTCGACAAGACCGGCACGCTCACCGTGGGCAAACCCAGCCTGCAACGGGTCGAGGCCCTGGGCGCGCTGGCCCCGGATGCCTGCCTGGCGATTGCCGCCGCGCTGGAAGCGGGCAGCCTGCATCCGCTGGCGCAGGCGCTGCGCGCAGCCGCGCCTCCTGCGCCCGTCGAGGCCAGCGGCTTGCGCAGCGAAGCGGGGCAGGGCGTGGAAGGGCGCGTGGACGGCAAGCTGTATCGGCTCGGACGTGCGGGCTTTGCCTGTCCGGCCGCGCAAGCACACGCCGACAGCGGCGCCACCATCGTCTACCCGGGCGATGGCCGCACGGCGCTGGCGCGCCTCGAGATCGTCGACACGGTGCGCCCGGAATCCCTCGGCGTGGTGCGGGAGTTCCAGCGCGCCGGCAAGGAAGTCATTTTGCTATCCGGAGACTCCAGCACGGTGGCGCAGCGAGTGGCCGGCCAGCTGGGCATCCGCACCGCGCTGGGCGAACAGCTGCCGGGCCAGAAGCTGGCCTATGTGCGTGCGCTGCAGGCGCAGGGCGCGGTGGTGGCGATGGTCGGTGACGGCATCAACGATGCGGCGGTGCTGCGCGCGGCCGATGTCTCGTTTGCCATGGGCGGCGGCGCCGCGCTGGCGCAGCTGCATGCCGATTGCGTACTGGTGTCGAGCCGCCTGGCGCCGCTGGCCGACACCGCACGCATCGCCGCGCGCACGCTGGCGGTGGTGCGCCAGAACCTGGGCTGGGCCACACTGTACAACGCCATTGCGATTCCGGCAGCGGCATTCGGCTTGCTCAGTCCATGGGTCTCGGCGGTCGGCATGTCGGCCAGTTCGGCCATCGTTGTATTGAATGCATTGCGCCTCATGCGCGTGCGCGGCCTCGATCACTCTGACGGGAGTATTTGAATGGAAGCCTTGTATTTGCTGGTGCCCTTGAGCGTGGTGCTGGTCGCGCTCGCGGCCTGGGTGTTCTTTGGCGCCTCCGACAGCGGCCAGTTCGACGACCTGGTCGGACCGGGCCAGCGCATCCTTTACGACGACGATCGCGCTAACGTGGAGTGACTCGGCCGTTTTTGATTCACATCAAGGATTTTTGCACTCCAAAAAAAGAAACTCTCTCCTGTCCTCAATGTATTACTCCAGGAGAGTGCTTTGGAAACCCCCCTCAACAATTACAACTACAAGATCGTCCGCCAGTTCACGATCGCCACCGTCGTCTGGGGCGTGATCGGCATGCTGGCCGGCGTCTTCATCGCCGCGCAGCTGGCGTGGCCCGCCCTCAATTTCGACATTCCCTGGCTGACCTACGGCCGCCTGCGTCCGCTGCACACCAACGCCGTGATCTTCGCCTTCGGCATCTGCGGCCTGTTCGCCACTTCCTATTACGTGGTCCAGCGTACCTGCCAGGTGCGCCTGTTCTCCGACAAGCTGGCCGCCTTCACCTTCTGGGGCTGGCAGGCCGTGCTGGTGTCGGCTGCGATCACGCTGCCGATGGGTTTCACGCGAGGCAAGGAATACGCCGAGCTGGAATGGCCCATCGCGATTCTGATCACGCTGGTGTGGGTGACCTACGCGGTGGTCTTCTTCGGCACCATCATCAAGCGCAAGGTCCAGCACATCTACGTGGCCAACTGGTTTTTCGGGGGCTACATCATCGCCGTGGCGGTGCTGCACGTGGTGAACGGCATGTCGATGCCCGCTTCCCTGTTCAAGTCCTACTCGATGTACTCGGGCGTGCAGGACGCGATGATCCAGTGGTGGTATGGCCACAATGCGGTGGGCTTCATCCTGACCGCCGGCTACCTGGGCATGGTCTACTACTTCATTCCGAAACAGGCCGAGCGTCCGGTGTATTCGTATCGCCTGTCGATCGTGCACTTCTGGGCGCTGATCTTCACCTACATGTGGGCCGGCCCGCACCACCTGCACTACACCGCGCTGCCCGACTGGACCCAGTCGATCGGCATGGTGTTTTCTCTGATCCTGCTGGCGCCGTCGTGGGGCGGCATGATCAACGGGATGATGACCCTGTCGGGAGCATGGCACAAGCTGCGCACCGACCCGATCCTGAAGTTCATGATCGTCTCGCTGTCGTTCTACGGCATGGCCACCTTCGAAGGCCCGATGATGTCGATTAAAACCATCAACTCGCTGTCGCACTACACCGACTGGGGCATCGCCCACGTGCACGGCGGCGCGCTTGGCTGGGTGGGCTTCATCACCATGGGTTCCTTGTACTACCTGATCCCGCGCATGTCCGGTAAGACCCAGATGTACAGCACCCGCCTGATCGACCTGCACTTCTGGGTCGCCACCATCGGCATCGTCCTGTACATCGCTTCGATGTGGATCGCCGGCGTGATGCAAGGCCTGATGTGGCGCGCGGTGAACCCGGACGGCACGCTGACCTACAGTTTTGTCGAAGGCGTCAAGGCCACCTATCCGTACTACGTGATCCGCTTTTCGGGCGGCGCGCTGTACCTGACCGGCATGCTGATCATGGCCTACAACACCTTCCAGACGATGAAGAACACCGTCAACCGCGATGCGCGCATCCCGGGCCTGGCCCAGGGCCACGCCCACGCCAACGCCCACACCACTGCACCCGCACACGCATAAGTCCCGGAGTACGTCATGAAAAACTTTTCCCACGAATGGATCGAGAAGAATCCCTGGCTCCTGATCGGCCTCGTCCTGATCGTCATTTCGTTCGGCGGCCTGATCGAGATCGTCCCGCTGTTCTTCCAGAAGTCGACCACGGAGCCGGTGGCGGGCCTGAAGCCCTACACGCCGCTGCGCCTGGTGGGCCGCGACATCTACATCCGCGAAGGCTGCTACGGCTGCCACTCGCAGATGATCCGCCCGTTCCGCGCCGAGACCGAGCGCTATGGCCACTACTCGGTGGCCGGTGAATCGGTGTACGACCACCCGTTCCAGTGGGGCTCCAAGCGCACCGGTCCGGACCTGGCCCGCGTGGGCGGCCGCTACAGCGACGAATGGCACCGCACCCACCTGGACAACCCGCGCGACGTGGTGCCGGAATCGAACATGCCGGGCTATCCGTGGCTGGCTAAAAACAAGCTCAATCCCGCCGAAGTGCAGCCGAAGATGCGCGCCCTGCGTCGCCTGAACGTGCCGTACACGGACGACGACATCGCGCAGGCGCCGGCCGCACTGCAGGACAAGACCGAGCAGGATGCGCTGATTGCCTACCTGCAAGGCCTGGGCACCCAGATCAAATCAAGGAACTAATATGGGACTCGAACAAATCTTCGACCGCGCCAGCAGCGTCATGACGGTCGTCAGTTTCATCACCTTCATGGGCATCCTGCTGTGGACCTTCGCGCTGAAGAAGCGCCAGGATTTCGACAACGTCGCCGCCATCCCGTTCGCAGATGAGTATCTGGATGGGGCAGGGGAGAACCATCATGGCTGATTTCACCAACGGCTTCTGGGACCTGTACGTCGCCATCATCACGCTCCTGTCGATCATCGGCTGCGGCGTGCTGCTGTTCTCGCAATCGGTCCACAAGATCAAGCCCGGCCAGCCCACGGACGGCACCACCGGCCACGTCTGGGACGAGGACCTGACCGAACTGAACACCCCGCTGCCACGCTGGTGGATGTGGCTGTTCTACCTGACCATCGTGTTCGCGCTGGGCTACCTGGTGCTGTACCCC
>JBKHWY010000432.1:0-4267 GCA_046566285.1 Gammaproteobacteria bacterium
GTGTTGGCCTGGTTGTGGAAAGATTCGTGAATGCTGACGGACGCTTAGAGCAGCCCGTGTTCCTGCAGTTTCTTGCGCAGGGTATTGCGATTGATGCCGAGCATTTGCGCGGCGTGCGACTGGTTGCCTTCGGCGCGGGTCATGACTACTTCGAGGATCGGCTTTTCCACCGTCAGCAGCACCATGTCGTAGATGTTCGATGCCTGCTGCTCGCCCAGGTCGTTGAAATATTCTTCGAGACTTTTCTGGACTACTTCCTGAATGCTTTCTTTGCTCATGTCTTAGTGCTTCTTCTCGCTGATTAACGTTCCAGCCGCCGCCCTGCGGCGTCGTCCCTTGTTGTTATGGGTCCCACTATGGTCCTGCTCTGATCGATTCTTGACTGCCTTGGGGCGCGCCGGCGCTATGCCGCCAGGGGCCCTGCCGCCGCCTCCAGGTCCGGCGCGGGCCGGTATTGTAACCGCTCTCCCAGCCCCCGCTGCGTTTCAAAAAAGGCATCGACGGCGGCCAGCTGGGCGCGCGTATCTTCCAGCAGGTTCATTTGCTGGCGGAACGCTTCGCCCCCGACCAGGTCGCGCACATACCAGCCGATGTGCTTGCGCGCCGTGCGCACGCCGACGTAGTCGCCGTAGAAGGCGTAGTGCGCTTCCAGATGCTCGTTCATCAGGGCGCGCACTTCCTGCACCGTAGGGGGCGGCAAGTGTTCGCCCGTGCGCAGGAAATGGTCGATTTCGCGGCAGATCCACGGGCGGCCCTGGGCGGCGCGGCCGATCATCACCGCGTCCGCCCCGGTGTAGGCGAGCACGTCGCGCGCCTTTTCGGGGGTGGTGATGTCGCCGTTGGCCACCAGGGGAATACGGATGGCTGCTTTGACGGCGGCAATGGTGTCGTATTCGGCATCCCCGCTGTAGCCGTCCGCGCGCGTGCGGCCGTGCAGGGTCAGCATCTGGATCCCGGCATCCTCGGCAATGCGGGCAATGCGCAGCGCGTTCTTGTTCTGGCGGTTCCAGCCGGTGCGAAACTTCAAGGTCACGGGCACATCGACGGCCTTGACCACGGCGTGCAGGATGGTGGCCACCAGCGCTTCGTCCTGTAGCAGAGCCGAGCCGCACCAGTTGTTGCACACCTTCTTGACGGGGCAGCCCATGTTGATGTCGATGATCTGCGCCCCGCGCTCGACGTTGAAGCGGGCGCAATCGGCCAGGTCCTGCGGATCGGCGCCGGCGATCTGCACGGCTTTCGGCTCGAATTCGCCGTCATGGTTGGTACGGCGCGCGCTCTTTTCGCTGGCCCACAGACGCGGGTTGGACGCGGCCATTTCCGACACGGCATAGCCGGCGCCCAGCTGCTTGCACAATTGGCGGAACGGCCGGTCCGTCACCCCGGCCATAGGAGCGACAAAGACATTGTTGCGGAGTTTGTACGGACCGATCTGCACAGGCGGTGTTAGTAAATAGTCAGCGGGAACCCTCTATTTTAACCGAAGGGCTGCACAAATAATAAGCACTATTTTTGTCGAGTGCGCTTGGCGGCCGGGGCCTCAGGCCAGCTCGTCCAGCGCACGCGGCTGCAGGTGGCCCACCTCGCCCCAGCTGCTTAGTTCCAGCCGGCCGTCGCGCCAGACGAAACGGTTGATGCTGGCGTTCTTGACCTTGAAGTCGCGCGGCGTGCCCAGTTCGATGCGGCGCGCCGCCCGGTAGGCGCATTCCAGCACGCCTCCGTGCGCCACCACGGCGATGCTCTGGCCCGGGTGGCGCGCTGCCAGCGTGGCCAGCGCGTCCAGGCTACGCTGATAGAACTGACGGAAGCCTTCCGCCACCCGGATGCCGGGCGGCATGACGGCCTCCACGTCGCGTGCCTGCCAGGCCGCGAAGTCGGCTGGGTAGCGCGCCTCGATCTCCGAGTACAGCAAGCCTTCGAAGGCGCCGTAGCAGCGCTCGCGCAGGTGGGCATCCTGGGTCACAGGCATGCCGTGCCGGCGCGCCACCGCCTGCGCCGTCTGCAGCGCGCGCTGCAGGTCGCTCGCGTAGATATGGTCGAAGCGCTCGCCGGCCAGGGCCTCGGCCAGGGCGTCCGCCTGGCGCAAGCCTTCGTCGTTCAGGGCAATGTCGATATGCCCCTGCAGGCGGCGCTCGGCGTTCCAGGCCGTTTCGCCGTGGCGGATCAGAATGATGCGGGTATCGGTGTGGGGCGTGTTCAGCTGGTTTGCTTGGGTCATGAGGTTCTGTCACCCGAACCTCATGGCCTCGGATGCTACGGTGTGTTCTACGGTTCGAGTGTGGAAGCGATCTCGGGGTTCAGCGAATACACGCCGTAGATCTGTGCTTCGTCAAGAATATGGCCGCGGATGGCCTGGCGCACGTTGGCGCCGGTGAATTTGCCGTCGATGTTCAGTTGCGGCACGTCCAGCGCGTACAGGCAAAACAGGTAGGTGTGCACGCGCATGTCGTTCCAGGGCGGGCACGGGCCGTCGTAGCCGAAGTATTCGCCCGCCATGTCCGGGTCGCTCGCGAACCAGCCGGTATAGTCGTTCAGGCCGTGGCGCAACTGGTGCTCGACGCCGTTCTTGACGGTGAACGGCACCAAGGGACCGGTCTTGCCGTGCGGGGTCACCATGTCGGAAAACTTGCCCTCAGCCAGGCAATGCAGGGCGGGCGGGATGTCGATGAGGGTCCAGTGGTAAAAGTCCGCACGGGGCAGGTTTTCCGCCACCACCCGGCCTTCTTTATTGACATCGGTGCCCACGGTGGGCACGTCGATGTCGCGGCAGACCAGCACCAGCGACTCGGTACCGGTGGGCACGTCGTCCCAGGCCAGGTGAGGATTGCGGTTGCTCGACAGGCGCACATGGGTAGCGGGATCGATGACCGCGAAGGCGCACTCGGGCGGGATCAGCCCGCCGTCACGGAACGAATCACTCCACAGTCTCATCGCAGCTCTCCCATGTAATTGTTATGACAGCGCTCCGGCCACAAGGTTCAATGGTGGCGCCACCTGCAGCCAGAACGTCACCGGTCCATCGTTGGTCAGCGACACTTTCATGTCCGCGCCAAACTGGCCCGTTGCAACTTTCGCTACTTTCTCATGCATTATGCATGCGCGGCGCACAAAATAGTCGAACAGGCGGCGCCCGTCGGCTGGCGCGGCGGCGGGACTGAACGAGGGACGGGTGCCAGAGTTGGTATCGGCGGCCAGGGTGAACTGCGGCACCAGCAACAGCCCGCCGGCCACATCCGTCACGCTGCGGTTCATTTTGCCGGCTTCGTCCGTAAACACGCGGTAGCCCAGCAGCTTGGCCAGCAGCAGGTCGGCCTGCTGCTCGGTGTCACCCTTTTCGGCGCACACCAGTACCAGGAGCCCGGCATCGATGGCGCCGATGGTGGCCCCATCGACGACCACCTGCGCCTGGCTGACCCGCTGCAGCAGGGCGATCATGGGTGCGTCATGCCAAGGTCACGCGGGCAAACTTGCGCTTGCCGACCTGCAGCACGAAAGTGCCCGCCTCGATCTTCAAGGCCTTGTCGCTCACCACGGCGCCATCGATGCGCACGCCGCCCTGGTCCACCATGCGCACGGCTTCCGAGGTCGAGGCGCACAGGCCTGCCTGCTTGAGCAGGTGCGCCACGCCCAGCGGCGCGCCGGTGAGCGCCACTTCCGGCACGTCGTCCGGAATGCCGCCCTTGGAGAGGTTGACGAAGTCGGCCAGCGCCTCTTCGGCCGCATGAAGCGAGTGGAAGCGCGTGACGATTTCCTGCGCCAGCGCGACCTTGGCGTCGCGCGGGTTGCGCCCGCCCTCGACTTCCGCCTTCAACTGGGCCAGTTCGGCCAGCGAGCGGAACGACAGCAGTTCATAGTAGCGCCACATCATCGTGTCCGAGATGCTCATCAGCTTGGCAAACATGGTGTTGCCGGGCTCGGTGATGCCGATGTAGTTGTTCTTGGACTTGGACATCTTGTCCACGCCGTCCAAACCTTCCAGCAGCGGCATGGTCAGAATGCACTGTGGCTCCTGGCCATAATCTTTCTGAAGCTCACGGCCGACCAGGAGATTAAATTTTTGATCCGTTCCACCCAGCTCAAGATCGGATTTCAAGGCGACCGAATCGTAGCCCTGCATCAAAGGATAGAGGAACTCATGGACCGAAATCGGTGTCCCATCCTTGTATCGTTTAGTGAAGTCGTCGCGTTCCATCATGCGCGCCACGGTGTAGCGCGAGGCCAGCTCGATCATGCCGCGCGCGCCCAGCGGGTCGGACCATTCCGAGTT
>JBKHWY010000433.1:0-4243 GCA_046566285.1 Gammaproteobacteria bacterium
GCCGCGTGCCGCCGGCCTGGCGCGCCGCTTCCGACAGGCGCGCCAGGGGCGGCCCGAAATGCGGCTCGGTCAGCAGCCGGTTGAGCTGGCGCGCGAGCTGGCGCGGGCTGCTGAAGAATGCGGAGGCGCGCAGGCCCACGCCGTGGAATTCGACCCGCGCGGCCGCGCCCGGGTGGTCGAAAGCGATCGGCAGCGCCAGGTGCGGCGTGTGCGCCGCCACCGCGTCGATCACGGTATTGGCGCCGCCGTGCGAGACCACGGCGTCGGCGCGCGCCAGCACGGCCTCCTGGTCGGCAAAGGCGCACACCCAGGTGGCGCCGGCGCGCCGCAGGACGGCTTCCTGGTCCGGCGCCAGGCCGCCACAATGGGCCACCAGCACCTGCGCGTCGAGCATGCGGCAGGCCTGCACAATGCGCTTGAACAGGGCCAGGCGGCTGCCCTGCATGGTGCCGAGCGAGGCGAACACGAAGGGGCGGCCGGGCGCGATGTCGGCCGGGACAAAGCGCTCGCCCGCCGGCGCCGCGCGGGTGGGCCGCAGGGGCCCCACGTGATGGAAGTGGGCCGGCAGCATGCGGCGCGGGAAGTCGAAGGCGGCCACGGTCTGGCTGATCTGCGCCAGCGGCGACAGGCAGTCGTGCAGGGCGTGCCGGCCCGCCAGGCCAAGGCGCGCGGCCTGGCGCTCGATGCTGGCCCGGTGCGGCGCCATGAACCAGTCGTACACGCGGGTCGAGCCTTCCACCATCTTGTGGCCCTTCGGCGTGTCGCTGTACAGGAAGGGCATCACCGGCAGGGGAATGCCGGGCTCGCGGTTGACGGGCAGGGCGCAGGCCACCGAGATGAAGGGCAGGCCCAGCGCCGCCGCCACCAGGCCGCCTGCCGCTTCCATCTGGTCGGCCAGCAGCGCGTCGATGGCGAGCGTCTCGATGGCGCCCGGCAGCTCCCGGCACAGCATGTCGGTGGTAGCGGCCATGTCGAGGATCACCCGGCGCAGTCCGAGCGGATGGCCGGGGTTGGCGGCGCGCCGCAAGTCCGCCGCCAGCGAGCCGGCCGGATGGGTGGCCGCGCCCAGCGCATGAAAGCCCAGGCGCGCATCGCGCACGAAGGCGCGCGCATCGACCCGGTGCAGGAAGGTGACGCGATGGCCGCGCTCCACCAGTTCGGCCGCCAGGGCCGCCATGGTGCTGAAGTGGCTGTAGAACGCTGGGGTGACGACGCCGAAATGCGCCATGCTGGCGGTCCTTTGAACGTGGCGGGTTAGCTGAGCTGCAGGTGCAGGGCCGGGCTGGCGGTGCGCTCCAGGTAGGGCGGCGGGGGCGCACTGGCCTGCGCCGCCGCGAACAGGCCGCTGACGAAGCGGCGCGTGTGCTGGCGCGCGCCCAGCGCATCGGACAGGTGGCGCTCGGCGTCGACCAGGTACTGGTCCAGGCGGCGCTGGGCTTCGGCGCGGCCCAGCAGGTTGATCAGGGTGGCCTTGCCGACGTCCTTGCCGGTGTCCTTGCCGGTGACGGCGCTGTCGTTGCCGGGATCGTCCTTGAAGTCGTCCATGATCTGGAAGGCCTGGCCGGCGGCCATGGCGAAGGCGCGCAGCGAGGCGGCCACCGGCTCGCCGCATTCGGCGACGATGGCCGCCATGTCCACCGCCGCGCCCAGCAACAGCCCGGTCTTGAGTTCGTTGGTGAGGGCGATGTCCTCGGGCGAGCGCGCCGCGCCGCCGCGCAGGTCCTCGACCTGGCCGCGCGCCAGGCCCTGGGCGCCCACCGTGTCGGCCAGGCGCGCGATCAGGCGCGCACGCAGCGGCGGCGCGATGCCGGGGCTGCTGGCCAGCACGCCGAACGCGCGGCTGAGCAGGGAGATCGCGGCCAGCGTCGCCACGTCTTCGCCGTACTGCGCATGCACGGCCGGGCGGCCGCGCCGCAGCAGGGCATTGTCCATGCAGGGCATGTCGTCGAGGATTAGCGACGCGGCATGCACCATCTCCAGCGCGCAGCCCACGTCGACGATGCCGGGCGAGGCGCAGCCCAGGTCGCGCGCCACCAGCATCAGCAGCAAGGGACGCATGCGCTTGCCGGCGCTGAGCGCACCGGCGCGCATGGCCATGGCCAGCAGATCGGACGCGCCCCCCGCATCGGCCAGCAGGGCTGCCATGCGGTCTTCGACATCCGCGCGCAGCCGGTCGAGCTGCACGGCGGCCGGCTCGTCGTGTCGTTGAATGTCCGGACCGGACGGAGAGCCAAGGTCGGGCCGGCGTAGCCGTCGTGTGTGCAGGGTCATGCGCGGTTCCTTCTACCGATAATGGTCGCTAAGAAAGAGGCGTGCGGACTGAACAATGTTAAGTCCTTGCCAAGACCCATCCTAGCCGATCATCAGGCGCGCGTCGCAGCGTGTCCCAACCGTGCGCGGCTCTACAAACGCCGCAAGAATGTGTGTAAGAAAATAATGGCGCTGGCACCGTTGGATGTGGAAGATGCCAGGCGCAGAGCGAACGAAGGTGGCTGCATCATGGACGCGTTCGCCGTCGATGGCCCAGCGCCAGCCCATGTAGTTGTCCAAGTATCGGGTTGCTACCCCCACGAAAATGCGCGAGCCACCCGCGCGGACGGCTGCTCCTGAAGGACGAGAGGCCGTTCGACCTCTGCCATTCAGGGCAGTTCAATATCCGCACTTAACGGTGACAGCGCCTACCCAAACAGCGCCGTTACTGCCTGGCCGAGCGCGCCCGCGTGCGGCCCCGTGATCAGGCTTTCATGGTTGCCCGGAACACTGACCACCTCGAACGTGCCGCGCAGGCAGGCGCGCCAGCCAAGGTCGTCGCCGCCGCTGTGGGGCACATGGGCGGACGCCTCGCTGGCCTTGAACAGGCAGACCTTGCCGCCGAACTGCAGCGGCGCCCGGGCTGCATGGTGCTCCCCATAGTAGTCCACCATCGCATCCTCATGGCGTCGGCGGCTGTGCAGGTAGTTGCGCACGAACTGCGGGTCATGGGTGGCGATGATCTGGTGCAGCGTCAGCTGGGTGGCCAGGTGGAACACGCGCTCGTTCTCGCTCATCGCCGTCAGGGCCGGCAGATCGACGCCGAGATCGCAATCGAGGTACTGCTCGAATTTCGAGAAGATCGCATGGACGTAGGCGGCGCTCAGGGGGCCACCCTCGCGCCCCGGCAGGTAGGGCCCGGCGCCATCCGAGGCGACGGGCGCGAAGGTGTCAAGCAGGCCCACGCACTCGACCCGCTCGCCTTGTTGCTCGAGCATGCCGGCCAGCTTCAACGCGACCAGGCCGCCGAAGGAATGCCCGAGCAAACGGTAGGGGCCGCTGCCCTGCACCTGCTTGATGATCTCCAGGTAACCCAGGCACAAGGCGTCCAGCGAGTCGAGCGGCACCAGCGTGTTGCCGAGCAGGTCGATCGGTTCGAGACACGCAAGCGCGAAGCCGGGCAGGGCGCCGGCCAGGTCCTTGAAACTCATCGCATGGCCGTGAATGCCCGGAATGCAGAAGATCGTCGGGGCGCCATCGGCGCCGAAGCGCACCACGGGCGAGCGTGGCAGCAGCTCGCCCTGGCGGTCCAGCAGGGCCGCCAGTTGTTCGATGGTCCGGTGCCGGAACAAATCCGTCACCTGCACCTTGCTGCCGAATTCGCGCGCGATGTACGCCACCATCCGGATGATGTGCAGCGAGGTACCGCCCAGGTCGAAGAAATCGTCCGTGCAGCCGACCTGGCTGTCACCGTAGTGGTCCAGTTTCAGCAGCTGCATCCACTGTGCATGCAGCTTGATTTCAGTGGCCGTTTCCGGCTTCCTGCTGGTCCCGGCGGCGCCGGTCAGGGCGCGCCCGGCATCGGCGCCCAGCGCCAGCAGGGCGGCGCGGTCGAGCTTGCCGTTGACAGTCAGCGGCATGGCATCGAGCAGCACGAACACATTCGGGATCATGTGTTTGGCCAGCACCTGCGCCAGCGCCGCGCGCAGCTGCGTCAATTCGAGCGCGACGCCGTCGTCGGCCAGCAGGTAGGCCACCAGCTGGGTGTCCGCCGCCGCATCCGTCCGTGCCAGCACGGCGGCGCTGCGCACGCCCGGCTGCGCCAGCAGCACCGCCTCGATTTCCGGGAGCTCAATGCGGAATCCGCGCACCTTGACCTGGAAGTCGTTGCGTCCCAGGTACTCGAGGTTGCCGTCCGCGCGCCAGCGCACCAGGTCGCCGGTCTTGTACATGCGCGCCTGCGGCTGCGCGCTGAACGGGTCCGGCAGGAAGC
>JBKHWY010000434.1:0-4242 GCA_046566285.1 Gammaproteobacteria bacterium
GAACCGCTCGTCGTTCAAGGATGCGCCCGACAAGTTCATGCAGACAAACTGCGTCGAGGACAGCAGCTACGCATTCTTTTCGATCCAGCCCAGCGTGGTGGACAGGACCCAGCGGTCGATCACGCTGGCGCGCCCGCTCTTTTCCGCCGCCGCGACAATCGGCGCGGCCGCCGTCACCCGCCCATCGGTTTCGCGCATGCGCAGCAGCACCTCGAAGTTCAGCGATTCATACGGATCCTGCAGCGACATGATCGGCTGCATTTCGATGAACATGCGCGCCGTCGCTTCCGTGCCGGACAGTTGGGCCAACAAGGTGAGCTCGGCTTCGCGCTCATGGAAGGCGGCCGCGTCGCGTTCATACGTCACCAGGCCGTCATTGCCCGCCTTGGCTTCACGGCAAGCCCGGTCCGCGGTCGAGATCGCATCCTTGATCGGCATGCCGGGCGTTATCTCGATCAGGCCGATCGAGCCGCGCACATGGAAGGCCTTGTCGGCCACCCGGAACGGGGTGTTGCCGATGCGGTCGATCACGCCCCGGCAGATCAGGGTCGCCAGCGCCACGGTCGTGTCCGGCATCACCATTACGAACTCGTCGCCGCCCACGCGGCCGATGTGACGCCCGCCCGACAGCACACTATTGATGCGCTCGCATACCTGCTGCAGCACTTCGTCACCGGCCGTGTGCCCGAACATGTCATTGATCAGCTTGAAGCGGTCCAGGTCCAGATAGGCCAGCGCCACCGGCTCGCTGCCCGCGGCGGCAGTGGCTTCCTCGAACGCCACTTCGATCCCGCGCCGGTTGTACACCTTGGTCAGGGGATCGTGGTTGGCCAGGAATTCCAGCTGCTGGGTGGCCTTGGTCTGTTCGGTCGTGTCTTGCAGCACGCCTTCGATCTTGCCGCGCGCCAGCGTGGCGCGCACCAGGAAGTGGCGCGAGCCGTCGTGGTTCTGGATCGCCAGCTCGGCCGCCGCATGCTGGTGCACCAGCTCGTCGAGCTGGGCCCAGACCCGTTCCGGGAAATAATCCTTGAAGCGCGCGCGGCCTGGCAACACCTCGGCGTTGAGCATGATATGCATGGCGGGATTGGCGCTCAGGAAGCCGCCCTGCCCGTCCAGCGTGAACAATCCCACCGGCATGGCTTCGTAGGTGTGCTCCAGTTCAGCCTGGGCGGCGATGCGCTGCATGGTTTCGATACGCATCTGCTCGGCCACCGCCAGCGCGGCCAGCAGGCTGGAGGTCAGCGCCGCCGTCACGCTGTTGACCAGTCCCATCAGTTCACGGATGCCCAGCGCCGCCGCCACCAGTTCGGACAGGCCCGACACAAAGGTCACCATAAACGAGGCCGTGAACCAGATCGCCACCCGGTTGCTGGACTGGAACATGATGGTGAATAGGCCCAGCGTCATCAGCGTCAAGCCCCCGCCCACGATCGGCCACATCAGCGGCAGGAAAGTGTTGTAGGGCAGGACCACCGAGGCCACCAGCAGCGGCAGGCACAGCCACTCCACCACGCGCAGCGGCGTCATGTAGCGGGTCTTGGCAATCTCATCGCGAAACAGGGTCAGGTACAAGGTCAGCGTGGTGATGCTGACCAGCGCAATGCTCACCGATCGGGTCAGCAGCAGCCATTCGGGCGGCACGATCTGCCCCAGCCACTGGGTATCCCAGCCGCCCGACAAGGCGCCCACGCGCAGGTTGATGACCAGCCAGCCGGCAAACAGCACATACAGGCGCTGGCGGTTGATCAGCGCCGTGATGAACACGAACAGCGCCAGCACCACCATGCCGCCGTCGAGCAGGCCCGACTTGCGGTGGAACTGGATCTCCGATTGCGCCAGCTGGGCGGCCGGCCACTGCAGCGCCGTCAGGCGGGCCGGCCCGGCAAAGCTGGCGCGGCACAGGACCCGTTCCTGATGCTGCGCCAGGCGCAGGGCGAAGCCCGCCTTGACCGGCGCCAGCGCCCCTTCGGAATGGCTGCGCGAACTGCTGCCCAGCGCCTGCAAGGTGTCGGCATCCCAGCAGGCAATCGCCAGGGCATGACGCGAAGGGAATTCGATGACGGGCTGGTCGCTTCCATTGCTGCGGCTGTTCAGGCTGAACCATACCGGCGCCTGGGACAGGCGGGTGTCGTAGGTGGTCACGGGCGTGATGGCATCCAGGCGCCCCAGCGCGGCGCGCGGGTTCAGGGCGGTACCGCTCTCGGCCACGACGCGCAACATCACGGGCCGCTCGCCGCTGCTGACGTACTGGCTGTCCCAGAACAGCAGCGCGATCACTGAAAAGATACCGATTGCAATCGGCACCCCGTAGAAAGACATCAGGCGCAGGAAGGCCTGCACGGCGTCGTGCGCGCGTCCCAGCAGCGGAAAACGCGAGGGCGAAAGCGGCTTGGGCATAGGTATCGAGCTGCGATTGAAACAGGTTCACCCATTGTAATGCGCAATGGGCCCCGGGATTCTCAGCAGGATACCGTTTTGAGAAGGTGCGAACCAGAAATATTTACTGAATTGGTAGGCTAGCTGTTAAAACTGCGTGGACGGCGCGCCGGCATCGGCATCCAGCTGGCATCGACGGTATCCGTACCATACTGGCCACGGCGGGGCTTGGCCGACACATCGATATCGGCATGGCGGGTGTGACGGAAGAATTTCAGCAGAGGATGCTGGACCGCTTCCCAGCGCTGCTCGGCCGTGGCGATCTCGGACGCCATGATGCGATGGGGCATATTGCCGACATGGCTCAGCGGCACGAACGGCTGGCCAGGGAACACGTCGGAAAACAGCAGTTGCTCGTACTGGCGGTCGATCGGCGTGCGCGCCGTCACCACCAGGTAGTCGAAGCCGTTTTCCTCGCAATACTGGAAGCAGCCCTTCATCAGCGCCAGCTTGACCAGCTTGCCGACCCGGCCTTCCTCGATGCCCAGGCGGGTCAC
Organism: Gammaproteobacteria bacterium; assembly: GCA_046566285.1. GTDB lineage: Bacteria > Pseudomonadota > Gammaproteobacteria > Burkholderiales > Burkholderiaceae_D > Telluria_A. The sequence goes on from JBKHWY010000434.1 coordinate 2,934, forward strand.
TTCCACCAGGCGACGGTTGCGCAGCCAGTCCGGCAGGTCGACCGAGTCTTCCAGCTTCAACGGCTGGGTGCGGTTGGACTGGATGCGGATGCTGCCGAGGGGTGAACCGTCCAGCTTGGATTCGGCCAGCAGCACGACCGTGTCCGGGTCCAGGTCGGCCGCTTCCGGATGCACCAGCGTGGCGGCGAACTCGGGCACGTGGCGCGCGTAGGCGGCATGACGGATCTGCACCGCCTTCATCAGATCGGCCGTGGTCTCGACCCGGCGCACGGTGAACGGCAGGCGCTCCGCCGGCATGCTGTCCTCGGCGGCCGGGTCGTTGACATGAGCGATGTTCACATGATTGAAGCCGGCAACACGCGCCATCATGCGTTCGGCAGTGGCGGACAGGACGGTGGTTTGCATGTTGGGCTCCTCGCGGACGGGTTGGAATGAGGCGATTATGTCCGCGTGGAAATTTTCCATACCGAAATAAAGGGTGTGCTTTACACCTTTATTCTGAGAAACAAAATGTTCCGTATCGAAACAGCGTCACAACGGCTGTTATACTGCTGCCCTTTCATCTGCACACTTGTGGAAGATCATGTCCGGATTACCGCCCTGCCCCTCTTGCAACTCGGCATTTACCTATGAAGATGGGGACCAATTGATCTGCCCGGAATGCGGGCACGAATGGCATGCCCGCGCAGACGCTGCGCAGGATCAAGGCGATCGGGTATTTCGCGATAGCGTGGGAAATGTGTTGCAGGACGGCGATACCGTCACGGTCATCAAAGACCTGAAACTAAGACTTTCTGGCATCGTTAAATGTGTACTGCCTGCCGTTTCCGGCAGTGCAGGCCACATTTAACCATGCCAGCGGCAACACCAAGCGGTGGTGGAACGGTCAAGATTGGCACCAAGGTCAAGAACATCCGCCTGGTCGATGCCGATCACGACATCGACTGCAAGATCGACGGCTTTGGCGCCATGAGTCTGAAGACGGAGTTCGTCAGGAAGGTGTAAAAGCGGATTGTCCCACAGCTAGGCTGTCTCGCGCGCACGGGCGTCGGCCAGCAAGACCTTGATTTCGGGGACGCACGAGCCGCAATTGCCGCCGGCCTTCACGCAGGCCGTCACTTCCGCCACCGTTTTCAAGTCCTTGTCGCGGATGGCCGCGCAGATCGTATTGCGGCCCACGCCGAAGCACGAGCATACCGTGGGGCCCGCATCAGTGCGCTTGCCCAGGGACTGGCCGGCCAGCAGGCCGGCACGGTCCGCCAGGCTCAGGGACTCAATGCTGAACAGACCCGCCAGCCACGCGCGCGAC
>JBKHWY010000435.1:0-4234 GCA_046566285.1 Gammaproteobacteria bacterium
GCCCGTTTTTTTCTGTCGATCTGCTCGATCCGTTTTATCTGCTCGCCCACTCCAGCCATCCACGCGTCGTTGGAAAAAACCGAAGCATAAAGCAAACGTGGAAATGCCGCGCCACTCTACAGCGCCTATTTTTTCCCGAACTCGGGATCGATGCGGACGACGGCGGCCATGACGAAAGCAGGAATGGTCGCCAGGCACACCCAAATGAAGAAATGCGGGTAGCCGATCGCTTCCTGGATGCGTCCGCTGTACATGCCCGGGACCATCATCCCGAGCGCCATCAGGCCCGTGCAGATCGCGTAATGCGCAGTCTTGTACGGGCCGTCCGCCACCATGATCATGTACATCATCAGTGCGGTAAAACCAAAGCCGTAGCCGAACTGCTCGATGGCCACGCAGGCGGCGATGGTGCCGATGTGGGCCGGCTGCGCAGCCGAGAGGTACACGAAGATCAGGTCGGGCAGGTGGGTGGCCAGCACCATCGGCCACAGGCAGCGCTTCAGGCCGAAGCGCGAAATCACCCAGCCGCCCGACAGGCCTCCCACGGTCAGTGCGATGATGCCGATGGTGCCGTACACCAGGCCGACCTGCTCGTTGTCCAGTCCAAGGCCGCCCTTGGCTACCGGGTCCTTCAAAAACAGCACCACCATCTTGACCAGCTGCGACTCGCCCAGCCGGAAGGTCAGGATGAAGGCGAGGATCAGCCAGATGTCCTTGCGCGTGAAGAAGGAGCGGAAGGTGCCGAAAAATTCCTGCAAATGGTTGGTGCCGGCGGCCGCGCGGTGATCGCTGTCCGGGCGCGGCAGGATCAGCTGGTGGTACAGGCACAGCGCCAGAAACAGGCCGCCGAGGATGGCCACACCAATCGACCAGGCCAGCCGCACGTCGCCCGTGGTACGGGCCAGCACGCCGATCAGGTAGACCAGCGCCCCTTGCCCGGCAATATTGGCGGCCCGGTAGAAGGTGCTGCGCACGCCCACGAAGGCGGCCTGCTGCTTCTGGCGCAGCGCCAGCATGTAGTAGCCGTCGGCGGCGATGTCGTGGGTGGCCGAACTGAAGGCCATCAGCCACAGCAGGGCCAGGCTGAGCTGGAAGAAGGCAGGCAGATGGGTGGTCAACGCCACGCAGCCCAGCGCTGCGCCGATGATGAATTGCAGGACCGTGACCCAGCGGCGCTTGGTGCCGAACATTTCGATCAGGGGCGACCACAGCGGCTTGATTACCCACGGCAGGTACAGCCAGCTGGTGTAGAGCGTGATGTCGGCATTGGAAATGCCCACATCCTTGTACATGATCCCCGCCAGGCTCATCACCATCACGTAGGGGATCGCTTGGGCGAAATACAGGGAGGGCACCCACTGCCATGGGGATTTTTCGTGCGGAGTCTGCATAGGCCTTTCGCGCACGACGGCGCCTGGACTATTCGCCCAGCGCCTGGCGCACGCTGCCATGCGCGGCGTCGAGCAGGGCCCGGGCCTCGTCGATGCTGGTTTTTCTGGACAAGGCCACGATGGCGACCTTGACGTGGAAATCGCATTGTTCCAACACCGCGCGCGCCTGCCCTTCATCGGCGCCGGTGGCGAACATCGTCAGCCGGACAGCGCGCAGCACCAGCTTGGCGTTGGTGGGCTTCAAGTCTACCATCAGGTTGCCGTACACCTTGTTCAGGCGCACCATCAGCGCGCTGGAAAAACTGTTCAGGGCGATCTTCTGGGACGTCCCGGCTTTCAGGCGCGTGCTGCCGGAAATAATTTCCGCGCCGGTATCGAGGGTGATGCCGATCTCCGCCGCCTGCACCACCGGCGCGTCGGGGTTGTTGGCAAAGCCGATCGTCAACGCCCCGCTGCTGCGCGCCGCGCGCAGGGCGCCCAGCACATAGGGCGTGGCGCCCGATGCTGCCATGGCCAGCACCACGTCGTTCGGCCCGGGATTAACCGATTGCAAGTCCAGCGCACCCTGGTGGGCATCGTCCTCCGCGCCCTCGACGGCCACGAACATCGCATCCACACCGCCCGCCAGCAAGGCCAGGGCGCGCTCGCGCGGCCAGGAAAAGGTCGGGTAGAGTTCCACGCTGTCGAGCACACCCAGCCGGCCCGAGGTGCCCGCGCCCACGTAGATCAGCCGTCCGCCCGCCTCGATGCGCGGCAGGGCCGCATCGACAGCGCGCGCCAGCAGGGGCGCGGCCGCACGCACGGCGTTCACGGCCACCAGCTGGTCATCCACGAACGCGTTCACGAGCGCGTCGGTCGCGTACTGGTCGAGCTGCGGGTGCTGCACGTCGGGGGTCTCGGTCGATAACATCTTGATTGGGAAGCTGTTGTCTACAGCTTGAGTGTAAACCGAACACGGTCCGGCTGCTTTCGAAGCGCGCGCGTCCGTGGGCCGGGCGCCACTACACTGTGGGCTATCGAGGCCAAGCAACGGAGACTCATGCAGGAAGTGATCGTCATCGGCGGCGGCGTCATCGGCCTCACGTCGGCCTGGTGGCTGCTGGAAGCGGGCCACCGCGTCACCCTGGTCGAAGGCCAGCGCGTCGGCCAGGGCTCGAGCTATTCGAATGGCGGGCAGCTCAGCTACCGCTACGTCTCGCCCCTGGCCGACGCCGGCGTGCCCCTCAAGGCGCTGCGCTGGATGACCCAGGAAGCAGGCCCCTTGCGCTTCAAGCTCGAAGCCGACCCGCGCCAGTGGCGCTGGCTGCTGCAGTTTCTCGCCCATTGCCGGGCCGACGTCAACGCCCGCACCACCGCCCGGCTGCTGGAACTCGGTGAGCAGAGCCGCCAGGCCATGGCCCGGCTGTTCGACGTGGTGCCGCCGGCCCAATTCGGCTGGCGCGAAGCGGGCAAGCTGGTGGTGTACCGCTCGGCGGATGGCTTTGCCGCAGCGCGTGCGCGGGCCGGCAGCGGGAAGGTGCTCTCGCCGGCCGAATGCGCTGCGCTCGAACCGGCGCTGGCGGACGCGCAACGCCTGCTGGCCGGTGGTGTCTACAACGCCGGGGAAGCGGTGGCGGACTGCTACGCCTTTTGCCTGGCGCTGGAGCGGCGCCTGCATGCGCATCCGCGCTTCGGCGGCATCGTCAACGCCAGCGTGCGGGCTATCGCCGTCGAACAGGGGAGGGTGGGGCGGCTGGACACCGACGGCGAGCCCGTGCGCGCGGACGCGTACGTACTGGCGGCGGGCATCCGCAGCCGCGATTTGGCGGCGAGCGCCGGCATCAGGCTGCCGTTGTATCCGCTCAAGGGTTACAGCCTCAGTGCGCCGATCGGGCCGGGCGCCGTCGGCCCGCAGATCAGCGTGACCGATTTCGAGCGCAAGGTGCTGTATGCCCGCATCGGCGACACGCTGCGCATCGCCGCCATGGTGGACATGGTGGGGGACGATGCGTCCATCGATCCGCGCCGGGTTGGGGCGCTGACGAAACTGGTGCGCCAGACCATGCCACGTGCGGCCGACTATGATCGTCTGGCCGCCTGGGCCGGCCTGCGCCCCGCCACGCCCAGCGGCGCGCCCATCATCGGCCCCACACGCTATCCGAACTTGTGGCTCAATGTCGGCCATGGGCCGCTGGGCTTTACCTTTGCGTGCGGGTCGGCAGGATTGCTCGCGCGCGCCATGGCCGGGCACAATAGCGGCTTCTCCCTCAACACCTGAATACCGTCCACCATGCAGCGAAAATCCCTGACCTATCTTCATCTGCCGCCGGACGGCGAATTACCGCAAATCGACGCTCTTGCCCCCTTTCTCGCCGTTGTGCTGGTAGAGACGGAAGTGGTGCAGATCTGGCAGTGGGAGGTGAGCCGCTGGCTGGTGGAGTCGGGTTGTCGCTATATGCAGGCCTGGGGGCACGAATGCAGCACGTGGGATGACGCTGTTGACGAAGCGAATCTGGAGCGGTTCAACTACGATGACATCCCCGACGAGGAAGCCGTTGTGACGACGTTTCACGACGACGAAGACATGGAAGAGGTGTTCTGGTTTGCCAAGAACCGCGCGACCCATCCCATACATACGCTCAACAACGTTGTCATTCTCCACATCGCCGCTGAACCCAACAAGGAAGCGATCGAGGAGCAGTACGCGGATGCATAGTTGAGGCCAGGTTCACGAGCAAGATCTCGTTGGGTCACCTATTGCGGCCTAGCGCAAATCGCGTGCCTCAGATGCGACAAACCCGCCTGAGGCGGGTTTGTATGGAATGGGGGTGGTCCCGCGAGCGGGACCGGAAACTGACCTAGTG
>JBKHWY010000436.1:0-4233 GCA_046566285.1 Gammaproteobacteria bacterium
GCTATATGTCGGTGCGCACCAAGCCCATCCGGGCGCAGGTCGAATCGGCCACCCGCCTGTACGCGGACTTCCGCGCGGGAAGGGCGCGCAAGCTGGCGTTCGAGTCGGGCAGCATCGTGCGCACCGGCTGGCGCGCACGCCTGCGCCAATTGCGCCGCCTGCCCATGACCTTGCGCATCGGCGCCTCGATGGCGTCGGTGGTCGCCATGCTGGCTGTCAGCGCCGTGCTGGCCGGCGGCTGGGCCGCGATCCTCTGCGCGCTGGCCCTGTCGGTCACGCTGGCGTGCTGGTGGTATGTCCACGTGGCCCTGGTGGTGCCGCTGCAGGCGGCCATCGTGGCGGTGCGCGCCCTGGCCGCCAGCGACCTGTCCGACCCCTGCCGCGCCGAAGCCCAGGACGAGATGGGCGTGCTGCTGCGTGGCCTGCGCCACGTGAACCTGAACCTGCGCGCCACCATCGGCGACGTGCGCGACGGCGTGGCCTCGATCGAGGCGGCCACCCACGCGATCGCCAATGGCAACGCCGACCTGGCGCGGCGCACCGAGAGCCAGGCCGGCAGCCTGCAGCAGACGGCCGCCAGCATGGGCCAGCTGGCGGCGGCCGTGAGCCAGAACACTGAAAGCGCGGTGCAGGCCGACCGCCTGGTCGATGGCGCGGCGGCGATTGCCATCCAGGGCGGCCAGTCGGTCCAGCAGGTGGGCCAGACCATGGAGAAAATCAGCGACTCGGCCCGCCACATCGTCGACATCATCGGCATCATCGACGGCATCGCCTTCCAGACCAACATCCTGGCGCTCAACGCGGCGGTGGAAGCGGCGCGCGCCGGCGAGCAGGGGCGCGGCTTTGCCGTGGTGGCGGGCGAGGTGCGCAGCCTGGCGCAGCGCTCGGCCAGCGCGGCCAGGGAGATCAAGCACCTGATCGACGATTCGGTGGTCAAGGTCAGGGACGGCAATGCGCTGGTGCTCTCCACCGGCGCCACCATGACCGACGTGGTCGATTCGGTCCGGCGCGCCGCTGCCATCATGGGCGAGATCACCCGCGCCAGCCTGGAACAGCGCCAGGGCATCGATGAGGTCAACGATGCCGTCAAGTCGCTCGACGCCATCACGCGCCAGAACGCCCGCCTGGTGGAGGAATCGGCCAGTGCGGCGGCCAGGGTGGCGGGACAGGCCGATGTGCTGGCCGAGGCGATGGCGATATTCCGCCTGGGCCGTGCCGATGTGGCAACGGCGGCGAAAGCCCCTGGCGCAAAGGCGCTCGGCCGTTTTTGATGCACGTCAAGGATTTTGCAGACCCTGATCCCTACACTTGACGCATCAGATTCAGGAGCAAACTCAATGACTTCCATGGTCCTTCCCCCGCTGGTCGACGCCGCGCTGATCCGCAAGCAAACCGTTTCGGGCCCGCGCTATACCTCGTACCCGACCGCCGACCGCTTCACCGAAGCCTTCGGCTACCGCGACTACCTGCAGGCCGTGGCCGGCCTGCGCATGCGGGCCGGTAAGCCTTTGTCGCTGTACGTGCACGTGCCGTTCTGCGAGAACATCTGCTACTACTGCGCTTGCAACAAGATCATCACCAAGAACCATGACAAGGCCGTCACCTACCTCAGCTACCTCAAGCGCGAGATCGACATGCAGGGGCGCCTGTTCGCCGGCATGAACCAGGTCGAGCAACTGCACTTCGGCGGCGGCACGCCGACCTTCCTGTCGGACGCGCAGATGGGCGAACTGATGGACCACCTGCGCCACTGCTTCAGCTTTGCTTCCGACGAAACCGGCGAGTATTCCATCGAAGTCGATCCGCGCACCGTCAGCGTGGAACGGGTGCACAGCCTGCGTGCCCAGGGCTTCAACCGTATCAGCCTGGGCGTGCAGGATTTCGACCCCAACGTGCAGAAGGCCGTGAACCGCATCCAGCCCGAGCACGAGACGGTGGCGATCATCGAAGCCTCGCGCGCGGCGGGCTTCCGCTCGGTCAGCATCGATCTGATCTACGGCCTGCCGCTGCAGAACGTGGCCACGATGACGGCCACGCTGGACAAGGTGGTGGCCGCCAGCCCGGACCGCATCTCGGTGTACAACTACGCGCACCTGCCGCACCTGTTCAAGCCGCAGCGCCGCATCAATGAAGCCGATCTGCCCAGCGCCGAGACGCGCCTGGACATGCTGGCCCTGTGCATCCGCCGCCTGACCGAAGCCGGCTATGTGTACATCGGCATGGACCATTTCGCCAAGCCGACCGACGACCTGGCCATTGCCCAGGCCCAGGGCCGCCTGCACCGCAACTTCCAGGGCTATTCGACCCATGCCGATATGGACCTGGTGGCCTGCGGGGTGTCGGCCATCAGCTCGGTGGGTGCGACCTATAGCCAGAACGTCAAGACGCTGGAAGCCTATTACGGCGCGATCGACCGCAGCGAACTGCCGATCGCGCGCGGCGTGCGCCTGTCCATGGACGACCTGATGCGCCGGGTGATCATCCAGATGCTGATGTGCCACTTCGAGCTGTCGATGTCGGCCATCGAGCAGGCCTATCCGGTCGGCTTTGCCGACTACTTCGCGCCCGAACTCGAGCGGCTGACCAAGCTGCAGGACGACGGCCTGGTCGCCGTGGACGGCAACTGGATCACCGTGACCCCGCGCGGGCGCCTCCTGATCCGCAACGTCTGCATGGTGTTCGACCGCTACCTGCACGAGGGCGTCTCGCAGCGTCATTCGCGCACGATCTGATGATTTCCAGCGGCCTCCATCTGCTGCCGGTCTTCCTGGTTGGGTTGGCCGGCAGCGTGCATTGCGTGGGCATGTGCGGCGGCATCGTCAGCGCATTCTCCGCCGCTCCCGCCAGTCGCCCGTTTCCGGTGGCCGTGGTCACCGCGCCGGCCGCGCGTGCGGCCGACAGCTTGGCGCGGGTCGTGTCCTACAACGCCGGCCGCATCGCCAGCTACGCGGTGGCGGGCGCCATCGCCGGCGGCGCCGCGCGGGTGCTGGCCGACCTGGCGCAGGTGCAGATGGTGCTGTTCTGGATGGCGAATGTGATGCTCGCCAGCCTGGGCCTGTACCTGATGGACGCCTGGCGGGGGCTCGCGCGGCTGGAAGCGCTTGGCAAGCACCTGTGGCGCCACGTGCAGCCACTGACGGGGCGCCTGATGCCGCTCGACCATCCCTTCAAGCTGTTCGCCCTCGGGGGCGTGTGGGGCTGGCTGCCGTGCGGGATGGTCTACAGCGTGCTGGCCACGGCCATGCTGTCCGGCTCCGCGCTCGACGGGGCGCTGGTCATGGCGAGCTTTGGCCTGGGCACCCTGCCCATGCTGGTGGCGGTGGGGCTGGCCGGTGCGCAGGTGCGCGCCGCGTTCCAGCGCCCGCTGGTGCGCCGCGCGGCCGGGGCGACCGTCCTGGCGTTTGCCCTGCTGGCCCTGGCGCGCGCCGCCGGCGGCCAATTGGCCTGGGTTGATGTGTTGTGTGTGGGAGGGATGTCATGAGTGCGGTATTGAGTGCCGAGTTGGGTGTGGCCGCGCCCCCCGTCAACTGCTATCACTGCGGCCTGGCGGCCGAGCCGGGCAATGGCCTGGACGTTGCCATCGATGGCGCGCTGCGCCCGATGTGCTGCCCCGGCTGCGCCGCCGTGGCCGGCGCCATCGTCGACAATGGCTTGTCCGACTACTACCGTGCCCGCAGCAGCTTTGCCGCTCCGGCCGGCGAGCAGGCGCTGGTGCCGGCCGAACTGGCGCTGTGCGACCAAGGGGCGGCCAACGACAGCGCCGGGGCCGAACTGCTGTTCTCGGTGGACGGGATCCGCTGCGCCGCCTGCGTGTGGCTGATCGAACACGCCGTCGCCCGCCTGGCGGGCGTGCAGGACGTGTCGATGAACGTCACCAGCGGCCGCCTGCGCGTGACCGGCGCCTGCAAACCCAGCGAAGTGCTGCGCGCGCTCGCCGCGATCGGCTACAGCGCCTATCCGTTCGATCCGGACCGGCGCGACGCCGGCATGGAACGCGAGCGCAAGAGCCTGTTCCGCCAGCTCTTCATTGCCGGCTTGTCCATGATGCAGGTGATGATGTACGCGCTGCCGGCCTACATCGCGGAAGACGGCACCATGGATGCCGACATGGCGGCCCTGATGCGCTGGGCTTCGCTGCTCTTGACCGCGCCGGCCGTGCTGTATTCGGCCCGGCCCTTCTATCGTGGCGCGTGGCGCGGCATCGCCGCGCGCATGCCGGGCATGGACGTGCCG
>JBKHWY010000437.1:0-4224 GCA_046566285.1 Gammaproteobacteria bacterium
GCTGTCCGAGACCACGGCGATGCCGCTGGCGGCCAGCAGCGCGCGCGCGGCCGCGCCGTTGCGCTGGCCGATGCTGGGGCCCTCGCGCAGGCGCGCAGGGAACATGTCGCCGCCGCCGAACACCTTGGCCTCGCAGTCGCGCGCAGCCACGCCGTGCGCACGCAATTCGTTCAGCATCAGCAGCAATGCGTCGTCGCCATAGCGCCCGTCGGGCCGGGCGCCGCCGGGACGCGCAGGCAGCAGGAAGTGCGACATGGCGCCCACGCGCAGGCGCGGGTGCCACAAGGTGATCGACACGCACGAGCCCAGCAGGGTGCGCACTCGAAAGCCGCGGTCCCCGGCGAAGTATTCCCCCGGCTGCAGGAAAATATCGATGGCCTCGCCCGCGTTCATGCGGCACGCCGGTACACGGAGGTGGCCACCGGCGCCACCACGGCGCCGATGCCGGCGATGTCGTTGAGCGATTCGGCGTGGCCGATGACCAGGCGCCCATCCGGCTTCAAGGTCGCGGCGATGCGCGCCACCACCGCCTGCTTGGTGTCGCTGCTGAAGTAGATCATCACATTGCGCAGGAACACCAGGTCGAACTGGCCCAGCTGGGGCAGGGTGGTGTTCAGGTTCACCTGGCCGAAGCGCACGCGCTCGCGCAGGGCGCGCTCCACCAGCAGGGTGCCCTGCTGGCTGCCCTGGCCCTTCAGGCAGTATTTCTTCAGGTAGGCTTGCGGCACGTGGCTGGCCCGGTCGAGCCGATAGTGGGCCGCCTGGGCGCGCCGCAGCACGCGCGTGCAGATATCCGTGCCCAGCACTTCCCAGGCCCCACGGGTCCCAAGGCAGTCGGCCAGCACCATGGCGATGCTGTAGCATTCCTCGCCGCTGGAGCAGGCCGCGCTCCAGACCCGGAACGGACCCTGGCCGGCGCGTGCGGCCAGGGCGCGTTCGCGCAGCAGTTCGAAGTGCTTCGGTTCACGGAAAAAATAGGTCTCGTTGGTGGTCAGGAGGTCGATCGCGGTCTGCACCTCCAAAGTGTCGCCGCCCTGCAGAATCTTGAAGTATTCCGCATAGGTCGATACCTGCCAGTGGTCCAGGCGCTTGGCCAGGCGTCCACCCACCAGGGTCTTCTTGGCCTCGCTCATGGTGATGCCGGCGGCATCGTAGATGAAGCGCGCGAACTGCGCGAATTCGGCCGTGGTGATGACGGGGCGAGCGCTGGCGTGCATGGGAGCTCCTCAATCCTGCTGCAGCGCCGGGGCGCCCGCGTCGGTCAGGCCGGCGAACACCTGGCCGATCGCCAGCAGGATCACGAAGCGGCCATTGACCTTGCCCATGCCGGCGATGAAGTCGCGCTGGATGCGCGCCCCGAATGCGGGCGCCGGTTCGATGTCGCCGGGGGCGATCTCCAGCACGGCGTTGACGGCATCGACCACCACGCCGATCACCTGGCGCTCGCCCCCGCCCTCGTCCGCGATCTCGATCTCGACGATGACGATGCAGGTGCGCTTGGTGACGGGCGTGGCAGCGCGCCCGAAGCGCACCGACAGGTCCATGACCGTCACCACCGAGCCACGCAGGTTGATGACGCCGCGGATGCAGTCGGCCATCATCGGCACGTCCGTCAGCACGGGATATTCAATGATCTCCTTCACGGCCAGGATGCCCAGCGCGAACATCTCGCCGCCCAGCGTGAAGGTCAGGTACTGGGTGGGCGCGGCCGCCGCCGCGCTGATCTGTTCAGAGTGGTTCATGGGCGCTCCATCAGAACTTGGTGAACTCCGACTCGTCCGGCGCGCCCACGGCGGCCAGCGACAGGGCGCTGGCAAAACGCGGTGCGGCGGCGCGCGCCGGGGCGGGTGCCGGGCGGCGCGGGGCAGCCGGCTTGGACGGGCGTGTGCGGGCCGGCTGGCCGGCCTCGCGCGCCAGGCGGAAGAAGCTCATGGTCTGCTGCAGCTGCTCGGCCTGGCCCGACAGTTCCTCGGCGGTGGCGGCCAGTTCTTCCGAGCTGGACGCATTCTGCTGGGTTGCCATGTTGAGCTGGTTGATCGCCGTGTTGATCTGCACCACGCCGGTCGATTGCTCTTCCGAGGCGGCGGTGATTTCCTGCACCAGGTCCGAGGTTTTCTTGATGTTCGGTACCATTTCGTCGAGCAGCTTGCCGGCGCGCTGGGCCAGTTCCACGCTGCTGTCGGCCACCGTGCTGATTTCCTGCGCCGCCACCTGGCTGCGCTCGGCCAGCTTGCGCACTTCGGCGGCCACCACCGCGAACCCTTTGCCATGTTCGCCGGCGCGTGCCGCCTCGATGGCTGCATTCAAGGCCAACAGGTTGGTCTGGTAGGCGATATCGTCGATGATGCCGATCTTCTGGGCGATCTGGTTCATGGCGCCGGCCGTGGCCTTGACGGCTTCGCCGCCTTCCACGGCGCCTTCGGCCGAGCGCGAGGCCATGCCGTCGGTGACCTTGGCGTTTTCCGTGTTCTGGCTGATCGAGGCGGTCATTTGTTCGATCGAGGCGCTGGTCTGCTCCACGCCGGCCGCTTGTTCGCTGGCCGACTGCGACAGCGCCTGGGCCGTGGCCGAGACTTCCTCGGAGGCGCTGGCGACGGCTTCGGCGGCGCTGTTGGCTTCGCCCACGATGCGTGCCAGGCTGTCGGTCATGTTCTTCAGGGCCGCCAGCAGCTGGCCGGTCTCGTCGCGGGTGCTCGCGTCCACCGTGCGGGTCAGGTCGCCGGAGGCCACCGCTTCAGCCACGGCCACCGCTTCGGCCAGCGGACGGGTGATCGAGCGGGTGATCAGCACCGCGAACAGCAGCGTCAGGGCCAGGGCCGAGAGCGCCATCACGATCACCATCTGGCGCGCTTCGGCGTAGGCCGTGCGCGCGGCGGTGGCGGCGTCCAGATTGAGCTTGTCCTCGAAGTCGATCAGCTCGCCCATCTCCTTGAGCCATTTGCGCTGGGGCACGCGCACTGCGGTAAACAGCAGCTTGGCCGCGTCGGCATTGTGATTGGACAGGCCCAGTTCGGCCGCCTTCGCCATCGCCGGCAAGGCGGCCGCCTCGGCTTCCCTGATGCGCTTCATGAAGGCGAGTTCTTCCTGCGTGGTGGACTTCTCGGCGGCGAAGATGGATTCCAGTTTGGCGCTGGCCTGCTTGTACACCTCGGCCTGGGTTTCGATACGCTGGATTTGCTCGCGCATCTCGGTCATGTCTTCGACCATGGCCACATTGCGCAGCGCGATCATGCGGTCGTTGACGGAGTCGACCATGTCATTGGCCAGCTTGGTTTCCTGGTTGTTGACGTCGACGATATTGTTCAGGGCCGCCTGGATGCGCTCCATCTTGTCGAGCGAAACCAGGGCGAGGGCGCCCATCAGGGCCAGGACGGTGGCGAAGGCCAGGCCCAGGCGGACCGCGATCTTCAGGTTGGAAAATTTCATGATGTGCTTTCGAGGTTGACTTCAATGCTGGACGCGCTCGTGCGCGCCGGTAGGGCGAAACGGGAACTGGCACAGGACCGATAAAGGGACATGCTTCATGCGATGACGCTCTCCTCCGGGCGGGACGGGGCCGGGACGGCGCGTGCGCTCTCCTGCGTGGCCTGGCGCAGCAGGGCCGGCACGTCGAGGATCAGCGCCACCTCGCCGCTGCCGAGAATGCTCGAGCCGCTGACGAATTCCAGGTGCTGGTACAGTTTGCCCAGCGGCTTGATGACGGTCTGGGATTCGCCCAGCAGCGAATCGACCACCACGCCGGCGCGCTGCCCCGCATACTTGACCACCACGATGCTCTGGCGCGTGCCGCGCTCGCCCCGGACGGCAAACTTCTCGCCCAGGCGGATCAGGGGCAGCACCTGGCCGCGCAGGCTGGTCACGTCATGGCCGGGCTGGGCGCGCATCTCCACGCACTCTTCCACCATGTCGAGCGGGATCACGAACACCGAGCGGCCCACGCCGATCTGGAAGCCGTTGATGATCGCCAGCGTCAGCGGCAGGCGCACGGTGATGGTGGTGCCCACGCCTTCGGCGCTGGCGATGGCCACGCTGCCGCGTAAGGCGGTGATGTTGCGCTTGACGACATCCATGCCGACGCCGCGTCCGGACAGGCTGGTGACCTGTTCGGCGGTGGAAAAGCCCGGCTCGAACACCAGCGCGAACACTTCTTCGTCGCTGAGCGTGCGGCCCGGCTCCACCAGCCCCCGTTCGGCCGCCTTGGCCAGGATGCGTGCGCGGTTCAAG
>JBKHWY010000438.1:0-4222 GCA_046566285.1 Gammaproteobacteria bacterium
GGCTGGGCACCGGCGCGTGCGGGGCCAGTCCGGCAACTAGTCCGGCAACTAGTCCGGAAAAAGCGCGCTGCCCGGCGCACCGCAGGAAAAGCAGAAGCGCGCAAAGGCGTTCTTGCGGGTGGCGCAGCGGGTGCAGCGGTCGAACAGGCCGATGCCGCAGTGCAGACAGAAGTCGACGGTCTTGTCCTTCAAGTCCACCGCGCGCTCGCAGCCGGGGCACACGTTCCTGGCCAGCCGCGTCTGCGCCACATCGTAGCGCAGCGTGGTGCGCCGTTCGGCTTCGGGCATGCGCTCGGCTTCTTTCTGGCGCGCCAGGTACTGTTGCAAGGCGACGATCGCGTAGCGCCCCACCAGCACGGTGACGATGATGCCGACCACGTAGCGCACATAACCGCCATAGCTGGGCAGGTAAGGCACCAGCTCGACAAAAAACGCAAACACGGCAAAGAAGATGAAGCCCCAGACAAACGGCCAATAGGCGCTGCGGCGCTTGCGGGCGAACAGCCAGCCCGCCACCAACAGGAGCGGCAGGGTCAACGCCAGGCGTAGGCCGAACACTTTCAGTTCGTGGGTACGCTCGGCCCGCGCGGCAGCGTCGCGCGAGGGTGCCTCGAGCGCGTTCCAGCGCAGCTGGGCTTGTTGCTGCGCCTGATGGACGTCCAGCAACACCTGGTCTTGTGCCTGCACGGCACCGAGGGCGGCCCGTTCGACCGTCCGCAACTGATCCAGTTGGCGGGTGCGTGCAATCAATTCGGCATCCTGCTCGGGGCGGGCGGTGGCGTGGCGGGTGGACAGCCAGTTCTTGAAGGTGTCTTCAGCGGCACTGGTGTTCGAGCGGGCCACCTCGAGTTTCTGCTCGGCCTGCTCGCGCAGCTCGCACGCTTGCGTGGCGCGCATGCGTGCGGTTTCCATCTCGCTGCGCGCGGCAGCCGCCCTGGCCGGGTCGATGAAGTCGCCGACGCCCGGGGGCGGCTGCACATCCCACATATTGTCGACCAGCTTGCCGCCCAGGCCGATCAGAAACCCGGCAAACAGGAACGCCACCAGCCACAGCCCCCGCTGCATCCATTTTTCGGTAAGACGCAAGCCTTTACTCATGACCCATTCTCCCTACCCCCACTTTCCATGACCCGATCAAGCGCGGACCCACTCGGCCGCGAACCAACGGCCCCCAGCCTCGCACCGCCCACACGACGGTGCAAGCGGCATCTCCAGCGCATCACTGGCCTCAACCGGCGGTAGCGGTGCATGCCCCCTCCTCCCCATGCGCGCCCATCCGCACGCCGTCAGTGCGCCACAAAAATTGTCGATGCGATAACCTTCACATCGAAACAGCGAGCTTAACAGGTGAGTTCGATTACCAAGGAGCAATAGTCGACCGATTTGAACCGAACTTTCGGCTTTTGCAGCGCCTCTAATCGATGAGGATTTTCATTTTTTCAATGACTGGCTAGCTCTATGCAAACAGACAAACCGAACCCAAGTAGCCCGTCGCTCCAGCTGTGGGGCGGCCTCGAGTGCACAGTGAATCGTGTACGCGACACCTACCATAGCCAGCTCGAACGAAACGGCCACTGCGATCGTGCAGACGACATCGGCCGCTTCGCTTCGCTCGGCATCAAAGCCATCCGCTACCCCGTCCTGTGGGAGCGCACCGCACCGAATGGCCTCGACCAGGCCGACTGGTCCTGGCCCGATGAACGCCTGCCGGCCCTGCGCGATGCCGGCATCACCCCGATCGCCGGCCTGGTGCACCACGGCAGCGGTCCGACCCACACCAGCCTGGTGGATGACAACTTCGCCGAAGGCCTGGCCGAATTTGCCGGCGCCGTGGCCGCGCGCTATCCCTGGCTGGAGTACTACACCCCCGTCAACGAGCCGGTCACGACGGCCCGCTTTGCCGGCCTGTACGGCGCGTGGTACCCCCACGGCCGTGACGACAAGACCTTCCTGCGCGCACTGCTGAACCAGTGCAAGGCGGTGGTCCTGTCGATGCGCGCGATCCGCGCAGTCAACCCGAATGCCAAGCTGGTCCAGACGGACGATCTTGGGAAGACCTACAGCACGCGCGAAATGGCGCCGGCGGCCGAGTTCTACAATGAACGCCGCTGGCTCGGCTGGGACCTGCTTTGCGGCATGGTCAATCCGGACCACGCGCTGTGGGCTTACCTGACCAGGCACGGCTGCTCGGCGGAAGAACTGCTGTGGTTCCGCGACAATCCCTGCCCGCCGGACATCATCGGCGTCAATTACTACGTCACCAGCGAGCGCTGGCTCGACCACCGTCCCGAACGCTATCCCGAACACTTCCGTGGCCAGGTGGGCGACACCCCGTGCGCCGACCTGGAAACGGCGCGCGTGCTGGCCACCCCGACGGCGGGCGTCGGCCCCCTGCTGGGCGAAGCCTGGGAGCGCTACAAGCTGCCATTGGCGGTGACCGAGGCGCACATCGATGCGCGCCGTGAAGACCAGCTGCGCTGGCTGCTGGAAATCTGGCAAGCCGGCCAGGAAGCCCTCCGCAACGGCGTGGACGTGCGCGCCGTCACCGTCTGGTCCCTGCTCGGCTCGTTCGACTGGAACAGCCTGGTGACGCAGAACCGCGGCTACTACGAGCCGGGCCCGTTCGACGTGCGCTCGCCGCTGCCGCGCCCGACCGCGCTGGCCGCGATGATGAAAGAGCTCTCGAGCCATGCCCAGCTGTCGCACCCCGTGCTGCGCGGCCAGGGTTGGTGGCGCCGCGCCGGCCGCTTCATGGGTCCGCCCATCGCCAGTTCCGATGCGCTGACCTCGATCTCGGCCGATGGCCACATCCTGGTAGGCAACAAGGCCCAGCCGATCCTGATCACGGGCGCCACCGGCACGCTGGGGCGCGCGTTCGCGCGCATTTGCCAGGAACGCAACCTGGCCTACCGCTTGCTGAGCCGCCAGGAAATGGACATCGCCGATCCCGAATCGGTGGAGCGCGCCATCGAGCAGCACGTGCCCTGGGCGATCATCAACACCAGCGGCTATGTGCGGGTGGACGACGCCGAGGCCGACGCCGAGCGCTGCGCGCGCGAGAACGTGGAAGGGCCGGCGATTTTGGCGCGCGCCTGCGCCCGCCACAAGGTGCACCTGACCACCTTCTCCAGCGACCTGGTGTTTGACGGCAGCAAGGAAGCGCCGTACGTGGAAAGCGACCCGGTGGCGCCGCTGAACGTCTACGGGCGCACCAAGGCCGAGGCCGAGCAAGCCGTGCTGGACGTGCTGCCGGAGGCGCTGGTGGTTCGCACCAGTTCCTTCTTCGGCCCCTGGGACCGGCACAACTTCGTGACCCAAGCCCTGTCGGCCCTGGTCAATGGCCACGATTTCCATGCCGCCGCCGACATTACCGTCACGCCCACCTACGTGCCGGACCTGGTGCACACCTGCCTGGACCTGATCATCGACCGCGAGTGCGGCGTGTGGCACCTGACCAACGGCGAAGCGGTGACCTGGCTGGAACTGGCCACGCGCGCCGCCGAGAAGGCCGGCATCGACTACAGCCGCCTGTCGGGCCAGCCGCACGCCGGCTTCAACTGGCCGGCAGCCCGTCCGCAGTACAGCGCCCTGGCCACGGAACGGGCGCGCCTGATGCCCACGCTCGACAGTGCGCTGGAACGTTACCTGCACCAGCGCGACGACGAAGCCGAGCTGCCGCCGCTGGCGCACGAGATGGAAGCACGGGTGGTCGGCGCCTGAGGCCATGGACATGTCATCGGCCCCCCGTCCGGCGGAAAACCGGCGTTTCCCCGTCAAGGCCGGCATCCTGTTCGGCCTTGGCCTGGGCGGCTTTTTCGATGGCATCGTCCTGCACCAGATCCTGCAATGGCACCACATGCTGACCAGTGCCGGATACCCGGCCGACAGCGTGCATAACCTCAAGGTCGATACGCTGTGGGATGGCCTGTTCCACGCGCTGACCTATGTGTTCGTGGCCGCCGGCCTGGCCCTCTTGTGGCGCGACGCCCACCGCAAGCACTTGTGGTGGTCGGGCAAGATGCTCGCCGGCACCCTGCTGATGGGCTTTGGCATCTTCAATGTGGTGGAAGGCATCGTCGACCATCACCTGCTGGGCATCCACCACGTCAACGAAACCGTGCCGCGCGAGCAATGGATGTATTGGGACCTGGGCTTTCTGGTCTGGGGCGCCCTGATGCTGGTGGGTGGCTGGGCCCTGCTGCGGGCCGGCCAGCGAGCCGAA
>JBKHWY010000439.1:0-4218 GCA_046566285.1 Gammaproteobacteria bacterium
AGCCGCCACCAGGCGGTGGCGCGGGCGCTCGCCTGCGGCCTGCTGTAGGGGGCCGTCAAGGCGTGCCGGCCTGGTAGGTGGCCATGTACTTGGCCGGCACCTCGACCGCTTCGATCTTGCCGGCCAGGGACAACACGATCAGCAGGGCGATGGCGGCGCCGGCCGCGCATGCCGTTCCCAGCGCGAGGGCGCCCCGGCGCACGTCGCGCTGGCGGACCTGCCAGCAGGCGGCGCACCCCAGGTGGGTGAACAGGGCCAGCACCCCGAGGAAGTAATAGGGGGCGAAAAACCAGGCCCAGGGCGGCACGTACAGGCCGGCGGCGGCGAAATAGAAGTTGGTATCGAGGTGCAGCTGCACGCGTCCGTACAGCACCGCGCCGACGTGGGCCAGCAAAAACAGCGCCAGGTAGGCGCCGGATGCCGCCTGCAGCCAGGACAGCCACCCCACGCGCGCCTTCCAGCCGCGGATCACGAAGCCGATGCCGCTGATGATCTGGAACGCGACACAGGCCAGCAGCACGGCTTCGACCAGGGGCTGGCGGTAGATGCGGCGCGCCGCATCCATCCAGTGCAGGTGGGCTTCGACGCCCCCCAGCGAGACCAGGTGGTTGATGATATGGAAGAAGGCGAACAGGCCGATCACGGCCGCGGAGCGCCGGTGCCAGGCGTGCATGGATGAGGTCATGGGTTGGGGCGATCGGTGTCGCGGTACTGGGTGGGCGGCGCGCGCATGATGCGCCGGAACATGGCGGAAAACGCGCCGGGTGTTTCGTAGCCGAGCTCGAGCGCCACGCGGGTCACCGATTCGCCCGCGCACAGGCGCGGCAGGGCGCTGGTGGCCAGGGCCAGCTGGTGCCAGTTCTGGTACGACATGCCCAGTTCGGCATGGAACAGGCGCCCGAGCGTGCGGCTGGGCGTGGCCGCGTAGCCGGCCCAGGCTTCCAGGCCACGGCGGTCGGCCGGGTTCTCGAGGATGGCCTCGCAGACGCGCCGCAGGCGCTGGTCGCTGGGCTGCAGCAGGGCATGGTCGGCGGCCCAGCTTACTTCTTCCAGGATCAGGTTCAGGATCAGCCCGGTCTTATAGGCGTCGCCGCCGGCGGCGCTCGGCGCGGCCGCACGCAACATCAGTTCGCGCAGCAGCGCCGATGCGATGAAGCGGCGCGCCCGTTCCGGCAGGCCGAGGCGGCCGGCGCCGGGATCGATGGGCAGGCGGCAGAGCGACACCGTGCCGCGCGCACGCATGCGCTGCGCCATCCCGGGCGGAATCCACAGGCCGTGCCGGGCCGTCAGGAGCCAGGTGCGCCGCTCGATCGCCAGCTCGAGCGCCCCCGAACCGACCAGCAGCAGCTCGCCGCTGAGTGAGGCCGGCCGCGTCAGGCTGGCGCCGTGGGGGAGCAGGTCGGCGCCGGTGTCGGCGGATGCCCGAACGGCAGGCGAAGCATGCATGCGATCACCTTCGACGTTGTCCTGCGTATAAAAATATTAAAACCAAAAGATTGACAAAGATGACACATGTTATTAGCATCCGCGCAACAATGTCAATGACAACGATGTTAGCCGATACATTCTGCCGTCCCGCCGCCGCTCCGGTCCCCTTCAGCACGTCCTCCCTCACGCCTGGTTTTTCCGAGTTACCACCGGGTTGAAATTGAGGATCCGATAACGTTTACTGAATAATAATTTTATGTTTTAATCATGGTCAACTGCGCCGTGGAAGTTTATGCGGCCGGCTTGATATTGCGCAGTCCCGTGTTCCACCGGTATTCCCCTACCTTTCTCGACCATTTCGCCGGACAGCTGATGAACCGTTACTCCCACCCTCCGGCGCCCCGCACCGGGTCCGTCGACAGCGCCTTCGGCCAAGCCGGGCTCAGGCTACGCAACGCCGGCGCCATGGTTTGACCCGTTCGCCTCACGCCCCCTTCGATCGGCGCGCCGCCCCTGTGCGCGCACGACATGGCCTCATTGCGCCGCTTTCTGAAGTGACGACATCATGCTGACTGTAATCAACCGCTACACCCATGGCTACGTGGCCGTTCCGGTCATCCTCGCGTGCAAGTCGCTGGGCTTGTTCAGCTGCCTGGAGGGCAAACGGCTGGCCCTGGACGACATCAGCGCTGTGTTGAAAGGCACCAGCGGCTTTCTGTTCGTGGCGTTAAGGCTGCTGGAATCGATGCAGTGGATCGAGCGCGACAGCGCCGGCCGCTACGCGCTGTGCACGCTCGGGCAGCGCGAACTGGCCAACGTGCCGGAAGACGTGACCACCCTGTTCGATTTCCCGTTTGACGCGTATCTCGCCGGCGACCAGCGCGACCCTGGCGGTCCATCCGAGGGCGCCTTGACGCTGGCCGGCTGGGTCGATCGCTCGCTGCGCAACTGGGACAGTAGCGATCCGCTGGTGCCGTACCTGCTGGACGGCATGCTGATCATCCCGCTCCTGCTTGGCCTGCAGCGCTCGCCAGCCTATGACGCCCATGCCCGCTCGCTGCGCTTCGAGCAGCTGAGCGAGCCGGCGCGCACGCAGGTGCTGCGCCTGTTTGGCCACAAGGGCTGGTGCGAGGACGCGTCCGGCGCACCCGCGCTGACCGACATCGGCAAGTTCATGCTGCAGCGGAGCATGAATGCGGGCACGGTCGTGTCCTATACGCCGATGCTGAGGCAAATCGGCAGCCTGCTGGCCGGCGACCCGGCCAGCGTGTTCCGCCAGGATGAGGAGGGCCATGAGCTGCATGTGGAGCGCACCCTGAACGTGGTGTCGAGCGGCTTTCAGCATGAACGCTACTTCCGCTCGATGGACGAGATCTTCGGCGCGATCTTCAACCAGTTGCCGGTAGAGGACCAGCCACGCTACATCGCCGATGTCGGCTGCGGCGACGGTACGCTGCTGCGCCGCGTCCATACCCTGCTGCGCGATACCGAACGCGGCAAGGTGCTCGACCAGTATCCATTGACCCTGATCGGCGTCGACTTCAACGACAAGGCGCTGGCGGCGACGGCGGCCACGCTGCACGACATCGACCACATGGTCCTGCACGGGGACATCGGCAACCCCAGCCAGATCGAAGCGGACCTGGCCCGCCACATCGAGGAGGTCGACAAGGTCCTGTACATCCGCTCCTTCCTCGACCATGACCGGCCCTTCATCGCGCCGAGCGACCAGGCGGCGATCGCGGCGCGCGAAGACGTCGGCTACGAGTGCGTCAGCGTGGCGCCGTCGGGCGCGCTGATCCCCCCGGCGGTGGCGGTGCAAAGCCTGGTCGAACACCTGGCACGCTGGGCCAGGGTGCGCACCCGCTACGGCATCGTCATCCTCGAGGTGCACAGCCTGCCCGCGGCAACCACGGCACGCTACCTGGCCGAAAGCGAGAACCTGCACTTCGACGCCTACCACGCTTTTTCGAAGCAGCACCTGGTCGAGGCGCCCACCTTCCTGGCCTGCGCCGCCGAAGCGGGCCTGGTATTCGACTCCGCCGCGGCGAAGAAGTATCCGGCGGTGTTCCCCTACACCCGCATCACGCTGAACTATTTCCGTCCCAAGGCCTACCGCATCCGCATGGCCGGCGCCGGCGATCTGGACAGCCTGGTGGCGCTGGAGCGGCACGTGCCGGCCCAGTGGCGCTGCGATGCGTCCGGAATCGCCCAGCGCATCCACGCGTGGCGCGAAGGCCAGATGGTCCTCGAACTGGACGGCAAGGTGGCGGCCGCCGTGTATGCGCGCCGCAGGTCCCCGCAGCAAGCGGCCTGGCACGACGCGCCGCGCCCATGGCAGCACGACGCCACCGGCGCCGTGGTCGAACTGGCCTATGTGGTGGGGCCGGGCGCGCACCTGCGCGGCGAACTGCTGGCGTTCATGGAAGGCTATTCGCGCACCATGAACGGCGTCGAACAGGTGGCCGGCGCGGGCGCCTGCCTGGAGTTTGGCGACGAAACTCATGACACTTCGGACACGCTGGCGCAGTGCGTGGCCAGCGCCGCCGAGCGTTTCGCCGCCAGCCACCCGATCCGCCCCGAACACGATACCCTGCCGGCCGAAACCGTGCTGGAAGACTTCGGCGCGCGCTGGCTGCTGGGCATCCTGCAGGCCCGGGGCGTGCTGCAGCACCCCGGGCAGTGCTATGCCTCGGCGGACGCGATCGGCCAGCAGATCGGCGTGCTGCCGAAATACCGGCTGCTGTTCGCGTCCCTGATCGGCATTTTCGAGCGCAAGGGCGTGCTGGT
>JBKHWY010000440.1:0-4215 GCA_046566285.1 Gammaproteobacteria bacterium
GGCGGCTGGTCTACCACTTCCATACCCGGACCAAGACCGGACGCTCGCCCGAGTTGGCGGGCGCCGCGCCGGAAGACTACGTGCAGGTGGCCGACGAGGACGCCGCGCGCCTGGGCATCACGGATGGCAGCTGGGTGCGCCTGAGTTCGCGCCGCGGCAGCATCGAAGTGCGTGCCCAGGTGGGCAGCATCGGCGCCGGCGAACTGTTCGTGCCCTTCCACTTCGGCTATTGGGACGAACCGGGCCGCAAGCGCGCCGCCAACGAACTGACGATCTACGAATGGGACCCGGTCAGCAAACAGCCGCACTACAAATATGCCGCCGTGAGCATGCAGGTCATCCCCGCGCCCGCCAGCACGCAGCCGGAGCGCATGGATCCGGACGCGCCGGGCCAGGCCGGGGTCGAGGCCCAAGGCGGCCTGCTGCAATCGGTCAAGCAGGCCTTCGTCGAGGGCATGGAAGCGGGCCGTCCCAAGCGCGCTCATGTGGCGGACTATCTGGGCCTGCTGCAGGAAAGCGAACGGCGCCTGGTGAAGGCTTTCGAGCAGGTGCGCGCCACTCATCCCGACGAACCCGACATCGGCCCGCTCTGCCACGTGTTTGCACGCTGGTCGGAAGCGTCCGCCGCCGCGCTCGATCCGTTCGTCCGGCAGTACGGCGAACGCCGGGAAGGCGAGCCGGAGCGTCTCGACCGCGCCCTGCTGGTACAGCGGCGCCAGGGCGGCTTCGACCTGCTGCGCGACCTGCACGACCTGTGGTTGCTGGTCAATGAAAGCATGATGTCGCTCGACATCCTGGAGCAGGCCGCGCGCGCCCTGCGCGACCAAGCCTTCGAAGCCGCCATCAAGCAGATCCGCCACCAGAACAGCCGCCAGCTGGAATGGCTGCACGGACGGCTGCGCCAGGCCGCGCCGCAGACTCTGGTGGTGCCTTCGTAAACACGGGACTCGACACGGGTCGGGCACCGAATGTAAATCCGGGCAAAGCCGCGTTGACGGAGTAAATGATAATAGTTATCATTTGCATCTCGCCATCCAGATTGCATCCATGCCCGGTCCCATTCATCCGCAGCTCCCCAACGCCAGCCGCGCGGCGTGGTTGAAGCAACTGCACCGCTGGCACTGGATCAGTTCCGCACTGTGCCTGTTCGCGATGCTGCTGTTCGCGGCGACCGGCATCACGCTCAACCACGCTGCCCAGATCGAAGCCAAGCCGCACACCGTCAACCGCAAGGCCGAGCTGCCCGCCCCGCTGCGCGAACAGTTGGCCAAATTCGCCGAAGATCACGCCGACCAGCGCGCCGCCCTGCCCCCGGCGCTGGCGCGCTGGGCCGGCGACGCCTTCCAGCTGGACGTCGGCGGCATCGAAGCCGAGTGGAGCGAGGACGAAGCCTACCTGCCCATGCCGCTGCCGGGCGGGGACTCGTGGCTGCGCATCAGCCTTGATGGCGCCGCCGAATTCGAAAAGACCGATCGCGGCTGGATCTCCTGGCTGAACGACCTGCACAAGGGGCGCAACACGGGCGCGGCCTGGAGCTGGTTCATCGACCTGTTCGCGCTCGCCTGCATCGTGTTTTGCATCACCGGTTTTCTCATCATGAAGCTGCACGCGGCCAACCGCCGCGCCACCTGGCCCGTGATCGGCTTCGGCATCCTGCTGCCGCTGCTGCTGGCCCTTCTCTTTATCCACTGACTGCCCCCCACCATGAAACTACAGCACACGCTTGCCCTCACCCTTCCCATGCTGAGCAGCTGGGCCGTCGCGGCCGATCTGTCCGTGAAATTCGAACTGCCCCAGTTGCAGGTCGCCGAATACCACCGTCCCTACGTGGCCATGTGGCTCGAGCGCGCCGACCAGAGCGTGGCGGCTCAGCTGGCCGTGCTGTACGACGTGAAGAAGAAGGACAACGCCGGCACCAAGTGGGTCAAGGACTTGCGCACCTGGTGGCGCAAGGGCGGGCGCGAACTGGACCTGCCGATGGACGGCGTCAGCGGCGCCACCCGCACCACGGGCGAGCACACTCTCACCTTCGGCGCCAAGCAGGGCCTCGACAAGCTGCCGGCGGGCGACTACAAGCTGGTCATCGAAGCGGCGCGCGAAGCGGGCGGCCGCGAACTGGTGCGCGTGCCGGTGACCCTGGCGGGCAAGGCCAAGCAGACCTTCGCCGCACGCGGCAAGGAAGAAATCGGCGCCGTCACGGTGCAAATTAACTGATCTGATCGGGGGCCCCATGAAACTCAAGCACATCGTCGCCGCAGTCGGCATCGCCGCCCTGGGCGTTTCGCTCAACGCCAGCGCCCACCGCCCCTGGCTGTACCCGCACGGCAGCCTGGTCGAAGGCAAGGAGCCGAGCGTCACCATCGACGGCGCCATCTCCGAAGGCCTGTTCGACGTCGACCACATGCCCCTGAAGCTCGATACCGCCACCGTGACCGAGCCCGATGGCACCGTCACGCCGGTCGCGGGCGCCTATACCGGCCGCCAGCGCAGCACCTTCGACCTGAAGATGGCCAAGAACGGCACCTACAAGATCAGCATCGTGAACAAGAACGTGTTCGCCAGCTGGAAGGACGCCAGCGGCGAAACCAAGCGTTTTCGCGGCACCGAACAAGCCTTTGCCAAGGAAGTGCCGGCCAATGCGCCGGAGCTGCGCAGCACCGTCATGCAGCAGCGCATCGAGACGTTTGTCAGCGCCAACAAGCCCAGCGACGCGGCCTTGAAACCCAGCGGCAGCGGCCTGGAACTGGTCCCCGTGACCAACCCGACCGACCTGCGTAGCGGCGAGTCAGCCACCTTCCGCTTCCAGCTGGACGGCAAGGCCCTGCCCAACTTCCCCTTCAGCCTGATCCCGGGCGGGGTGCGCTATCGCGGCGTGCTGGGCGAGATCCGGCTGGCCACCAACGCGCAGGGCGAAGCCGTCATCAAGCTGCCCGCTCCCGGCATGTACTACCTGAACGCCAGCTTCCCGGTGGCCCAGCCGCAGCCGGGTGGCGAGCAGCCGCCGCGCCGCTACAGCTACGCGGCCACGCTGGAAGTGCTGCCGGAGTAAGCGGCTTGGACGTCCTGGTTCCGCTCGAGATCCGGGCCGGCATGCCGGCGCCGGATGCGGTCCTGCACCAGCTGGGCGGCGCCAGCATGGGCACCACCTGGAGCGCGCGCGTGCTGGCGCGCGCTGGCGCGGACGAACTGACCGCCCTGCTCCAGCGCGAACTCAACGAAGTGGTCGCGCAGATGAGCCACTGGGAGCCGAACTCCGTCCTCAGCCTCTACAACGGGGCGCCCGCGGGCAGCTGGGTGCCGCTGCCGCCGGAATTCTTCACCGTGCTGGCCTACGCGCTGGACCTGGCGCACGCCACCGGCGGCGCCTACGATCCCTGCGCGGGGGCGCTGGTCGATGCCTGGGGATTTGGTGCACACGGGCGCTATAACCAGGCCGGCTTCCAGCCGCCTTCGCACAGCATCCCGTCGGCACGGGCCGCCATCGAGCTCGATACCGCAGGCAGCCGGGTGCTGCAGCCGGGCGGCGTGCGGCTCGACCTGTCGTCGGTGGCCAAAGGCTTCGCGGTGGACCAGATGGCGCGCCGCCTGGAAGCGCAGGGCCTGTCCCACTATCTGGTGGAGCTGGGCGGCGAATTGCGCGGCGCCGGTGTCAAGCCGGACGGCCAGCCGTGGTGGGTGGCGGTGGAAGGTGTGCCGGATGCGGCCACGCCAAACAAGGGCGAGGCGCGCGTGGCCCTGCACGGACTGGCGCTGGCCACCTCGGGCGACTACCGCCGCTTCTTCCAGTACGGCCCGCGCCGCGTGGCCCACACGCTCGATCCGCGCACCGGTGCGCCAGCGGACAACCAGGTCGCTTCGGTCAGCGTGCTGCATGCCGAGTGCATGGCGGCCGATGCGCTGTCCACCGCCTTGACGGTGCTGGGTCCCGTCGATGGGCTGGCGTTCGCGGAACAGCGCGAGCTGGCGGCGCGCTTCCTGGTGCGCGCAGGCGCCGGCATTACCGAGGTGACTACCCGCGCCTGGCGCGCGATGCTCGAATGATCCATCTGGATGTGACCCGTTGGGCGCTGGCGGCCGGCGCCCTGCTGGCCTGGAATCCGCAGCCCGACGACGACGTCCTGGCCATCAATGTCGACCCGAACAACGGGAATGTGATCCTGGGCGGTCAGTTCAACCGGATGAGGTCGACGGTGACCCCGAGTCTGGCGGTCGTCA
>JBKHWY010000441.1:0-4210 GCA_046566285.1 Gammaproteobacteria bacterium
CCAGCCGCAGTGCGGCTTCCCCAGCAAGCACCTGGCCGGCGTGGGCGTGGTGTTCTACGTGCTGCTGGCCCTGCGCGCCGAACTGCGCCGGCGCGGCGTGTTCGATGCCCAGACCCAGCCCAAGCTGGACCACCTGCTCGACCTGGTGGCCCTGGGCACGGTGGCCGACGTCGTCAAGCTGGACTCGAACAACCGCATCCTGGTGGCCCAGGGCTTGAAGCGCATGCGCGCCGGCCGCATGCACGCGGGCGTGGCCGCGCTGTTCCGCGTGGCCGGGCGCGAAGCGCGCAATGCCTCGCCCTTCGACCTGGGCTTTGCGCTGGGACCGCGCCTGAACGCGGCGGGCCGGCTGGAGGATATGGCGCTGGGGATCGAGTGCCTGGTCACCGATGACGAGGGACGCGCCTGGGCGATCGCCCAGCAGCTCAACGAGATCAACCTCAAGCGCCGCGAGATCGAAGCCGACATGCAGGGCACCGCGCTGCTGCACCTGGACGACTTCAAGCCGGCCGATGCCAGCACCATCGCCGTGTTCGACGACGGCTGGCACCAGGGCGTGATCGGCATCGTCGCCTCGCGCCTGAAGGAAAAGTTCTTCCGCCCGACCATCACCTTCGCGCCGGGCGGGGACGGCTTGCTCAAGGGGTCCGGGCGCTCGATTCCCGGCTTTCACTTGCGCGATGCGCTCGACCTGGTGTCGAAAAAGGCCCCCAGCCTGATCGACAAGTTCGGCGGCCATGCGATGGCGGCGGGACTGACGCTGCGCGCCGACGCCTTCGACGCGTTCGCGCACGCCTTCGAACTGGTGGGCAAGGACTGGCTGGACCAGCACCAGCTCGAGCGCGTGGTCGAGACCGACGGCCCGCTCGAAGACGCCTACTACACCACCGAATTCATCAGCCTGATGGATGGGCAGGTGTGGGGCCAGGGCTTCGCTCCGCCGGTGTTCTGCGACGAATTCCGCGTGATCAGCCAGCGCATCCTGAAGGAGCGCCACCTGAAGCTGCAGCTCGAACGCAATGGACGCCGCTACGACGCCATCTGGTTCGGGCATACCGCTTCGGTGGGCGAACGCGCCCGCGTGGCGTTCCGGCTGGATGCCAACGAGTACAACGGCGTCACGCGCGTGCAGCTGATGGTGGAGCACGCCGAGCCGGCGTAAGGGTAGGCTGGCACTGCGGAGCGGCGCTCCCTCGGGGCGCCGAATAATCCCCGGCTCGGCCTTTTCCCGCCCGTCGCGCTCGCCCCTTTGATGACATTGTGTCATTGAGACGGCCCAAATTTTACGTGGCCTGGCGGGCTGATCTCCGCATAAAATGGCGCGTGCACTTGCATTGATTCCGGAACCAGAGTATAAATACTCCTAAACCGGAGCCAATCATGAACCTAGCCTACGCATACCCCAAGAGTCGTTTCGAACCGGCGGTGCTGATCGACCTGAATGCGCGCGCGGAACGCGAACGACTTTCCAAATCGGCCCTGAAGGGCTTTTTCAAACTCATCGCAGCGTGGAAGCTGCGCGACGAAGACGCCCGCGAACTGCTGGGCGGCCTGTCCTCCTCCACTTTTTATGAGTGGAAGAAGAACCCCGACCGCGTGCTCGAGGTCGACCGCATCACGCGCATCTCCTACCTGCTCGGCATCTACAAATCCCTGCACATCCTGTACGGCGACAAACTGGCCGACGAGTGGGTCCATCTCCCCAACAAAAATCCGGTGTTCGCGGGCCGCACGCCGCTGTCGCAGATGCTCGCCGGGGGCATCCTCGCCATGCAAACCGTACGCAAGCTGCTCGATGCGCGCCGTGGAGGTCTTTAATCTTGACGGTTTTCCCCAATATCACGGCGCTGCGTCAGTTCGACACGTGCCGGCTGATCCCGTCGCGCTTCGCGGAGATCGAGGATTCGGTCTTGAGTCCGCTGGCCGACGACGAAGCCACACTGCGCGACCTGTTCGATCTCGATAACGCCACCAACGAGCGCCTGCGCGGCGAATACGGCGGCCTGCCCGGCATCGGCGTGGACGAGCTGGTGTTCGGCGTGCCGAACTTCCGCATCATCAACGCCGCCTACACCTATCCACGCCCCGAAGGCAGCCGTTTCAACGACGGCGAACGGGGCGCCTGGTACTGCGCCTTTGAGGTCGAGACCTCGCTGGCGGAAATCACCTTCCACAAGACCGTGGAGTACATGGAGATCGACCGCTTCGACGACAGCGTGACGTACCAGACCCTGCTGGCCGACTTCACCAGCGAATTCCATGACCTGCGCGGCCAGCCGGGCTTTGCCAGCGTGCTCGATCCGACCAGCTATATCGAATCGCAAAAGCTGGCCGACGAACTGCTGGACGCCGGCTCGATGGGCATCATCTACCCCAGCGTACGGCGCCCGGAAGGCACCTGCCTGGCCTGCTTCCGTCCGGCCCTGGTGGGCAATGTGCGCAAGGGCCTGGCCTATCGGCTGACCTGGTCCGGCTCGCCCACGCCGGTGATCGAAGCGCTCCCCTGACCTGAACACGAGAATCATCATGCAAACCAAACCCAAGGCTCAAACTGAACTGCGAGATACCGAACTGCGTGACAAGATCAACCGCGAGACCGCGCGCCTGCCCTGGTCCGAACTGCAGCGCCATTTCGCGCAAGGCTCGGTGGTCTACGTGAGCGAGTCCCTGGACCTGGTCGACGTGGCCGTGCGCGTCTCGCACGACGACAAGGACAGCATCACCCGCTGGATGGGCGAAGGCAAAATCGCCAAGGTCAGCGACCAGCAAGCCCAGACCTGGGCCGCCGCCGAAGCGGTGCTGTGGGCCTGCGTGGTCAGCCCCTTCGTGCTGGTGCAGCCGCAGAAGACCACGCTGCACTGATCCGGCGCGCTCGGGTGGACTTCTTCGTATTCGCAGCGGCGCCCCTTTTTGTTACAACATAAATAAATTTATTCATTTGGCACGCCTTTGCTAGAATCGCCGCTGACAAGGGCGAACATGCAACGAACTGGAACACGGGAACTGCGGGAACTGCTGGACACCACCGAAACACGGCTGAAGGGCCTGCTGCTGTCCGGGATGGCGGGCGATGCGGCGGCGTACCGCAGCTTCCTGCACACGGCCTCCACACACCTGCGCGCCTACCTGCGCCGGCGCATGGCGCGCTGGCCCGATGAAGTGGAAGACCTGGTGCAGGAAGCGCTGCTGGCGATCCACAACCAGCGCCACACCTACGACCAGGGCGCGCCGCTGACCTCCTGGCTGTACGCCATCACCAAGTACAAACTGATCGACTGGCTGCGCCGCCACGCGCGCCACCAGGAGCTGCATGACCCGCTCGACGACGAGCACGAGCTGTTCTCCAGCGCCGACATGGACGCGGCGCACGCGAGCCGCGACCTGAACAAGGTGCTGGGCATGCTGCCTGAACAGCAGCGTTCGGCCATCATGCACACCAAGCTCGATGGCTGGTCGGTGCGCGAGACTGCCGCCGAACTGAAGATCTCCGAGGCCAGCGTCAAGGTGGCCGTGCATCGCGGGCTGAAGGCGCTCGCCCACAAACTACGGGGCCACCTATGAATACCGACGATCTGATCTCCATGCTCGCGCGCGACGCCGCCGTGCCTCCGC
The DNA here is from genome assembly GCA_046566285.1 of Gammaproteobacteria bacterium. Lineage (GTDB taxonomy): Bacteria > Pseudomonadota > Gammaproteobacteria > Burkholderiales > Burkholderiaceae_D > Telluria_A. The sequence continues at coordinate 3,613 of JBKHWY010000441.1, forward strand.
TGCGCGCCGGCGCGTTCGCCGCACCCCTGCTGGCGGCGGCGGCGCTCAGTGCCGCGCTGCTGGCGGGCCTGTTTGGACTGCGCCACGACCTGGCGCTGCTGGCCGCCTCCCCCTGGTTTTGGATCAAGCTGGCCTTCGTCGGCGCCCTGGCCGCCGTCGGCTGGCGCGCGCTGGCCCGTGCGGCGGTGCCGGGTGCACGCCTGGACGGCGCACGCCTGGGCCTCATGCTGGCGCTGGTATTGATGGCGCTGGTGGCCGCCGTCACGCTGGTGCAGGCCGACGCGGACACGCGCACCCAACTCATCTGGGGCCGCACTTGGCGCACCTGCCCTTTCATCATCGCCGGCCTGTCCATTCCCGTGTTCACGGCCAGCCTGCACATCCTGCGCCGGCGAGCGCCCACGCGCCTGCGGCTGGCCGGCGCCATCGCCGGCTTCGCCTCCGGTGCGATCGCCGCGGCCGTGTACTGCCTCCACTGCCCTGAACTCGCCCCCAGCTTTATCGGGATCTGGTACCTCGCCGGCATCCTCATCCCCACCGCCGTCGGCGCCTTGATCGGGCGCGCGGTGCTGGCCTGGTAGCACCCGGCAAACTTTTT
>JBKHWY010000442.1:0-4205 GCA_046566285.1 Gammaproteobacteria bacterium
CCGTTCTCAGGCGCGATTTGTCATCATGGGGCATGGCCACCCCGACTTTTCCAATATTTCCACTGTTCCCGCTTGGCACGGTGCTGTTCCCGGACGGCGTGCTGCCGCTGCAGATCTTCGAAGTGCGCTACCTCGACATGATCAGCCGCTGCATCGCCGACGATACGCCGTTCGGCGTGGTGCTGCTGACGCAAGGCAGCGAAGTACGCATGCCCAACGCCACCGAGCATTTCACCCCGTCCGGCACGCTGGCCTCGGTGCAGGAAACCACCGCGTCCGCGCCGGGCCTGCTGCAGCTGGTCTGCCGGGGCGCGGCGCGCTTCAAGGTGCACAGCACGGAGCGCCGCCCGAACGGGCTGTGGATGGCCGAGACCGAACTGCTGGAGGACGATCGCAGCATTCCCATCCCGTCCGAGCTGCAGGGCGCGGCCGATGCGCTCGACCGCGTGCTGGCCTCCCTGCATGACGTGCCCGAACAGCGCTGGCCGGTGGCCCCGCCGTTCAGGCTGGACGACTGCGGCTGGGTCGCCAATCGCTGGTGCGACCTGCTGCCCCTGCCCAACGCCCAGAAGCACAGCCTGCTGATGCTGGACAATCCGCTGATCCGCCTCGAACTCATGCACGACGTGCTGGACGAGCACGGGCTGATCACGTCATAAGCGGCTTTTAGTTGGCCGCGCCGCTGCCGCTGCCGCTGCCGCTGCCGCTGCCGCTGCCGCTGCCATTCACCGATCCCGAGCCCGACCCCGACCCGCTCGCATTGAGCTGGGTGTTGGCGGCCGCAGCCCTTGCGGCGGTCGCGGTGTCGCGCGCGTTGGCGGCGCTGCCCTGGGCGTAGTCGCGCGTGGCGGCCAGTTGCTGGCGCGCGCCGTCGGCGGCGGCGCCGGCCGCGCCGCGCGCGCTCGTGCCGGCATTGCTGTCGATGCCGCCCGACAGGTTGCCGCTACCGCCCAGCATGCCGCCCAGTCCGGCGCCGCCGCGTGCCGGCTCGGCGGCGGGTTGCGCTGCGGGCTGAGCGGCGGGTTGCGCTGCGGGCTGAGCGGCTGGCTGGGCGGCCGGCTTGGCCGTGCGCTCGTTCACGTCGGACCGTGCCTCGCGTGCCTGGCGCAGTTCGTTCATCGGCAGGCCGGTGCGGTTGAACGAACCCATGCCGCCAAGCTGGCCGGTCAGGCTGCCGCTGCCGCCCACCAGGCCGCCGACGCGGCCGCCCCCCAGCAGTTGGGCATGGGCCGAGGCGGCCAGGGTCAGGGTGATGACGAGGGTGATGCGCTGGGCGATGTGTGCTGCTTTCATGTGTGTTCTCCTTGACGTGCTGCGGAACCATTTCCGCCTGCTGTACAAGGAAAACGATGGCGAGCTCAGCTTTAATCCCCGCGATCGGGTAACAATTTGTAAGCTCAGCGCCCGCGCTTATCGCCCTCGCAGAGTGGCGGGGTCGATGCGCTGGTCCATGCCGACCACGCCGTAGCCGGTCTCCGGATTGCGCACGCCGCCGGCCAGCCGGGCCAGGTCGGCAATGGCCGCGCGCGCCTCGCCCACATCCGGGCGCCCCAAACGCCGCGCCAGCAGGGCCGCCACGATGGGCGCTGCAAACGAGGTGCCGCGCACGCGCCGGTAGGGCGGCTCGCCCGGCACGGCGCTGGCCATGTCGCTGCCCGGCGCGGCAAACATCACCTGGTCCCCACGCGCCGCTTCCGGCAGCACCTGGCCGCGCCGGTCCACGCCGGTGACGCCCACCACGCCGGGATAGCTGGCCGGGTACAGGGGCGGCGCGGCCGGGCCGTCGTTGCCCACCGCCGCCACCAGCACATGCCCGCGCTTGACGAGCGCCGCCACGCTGCGCTCGAGCGTGCGGTTGGGCGGGCCGACGATCGACAGGTTGATCACGGCCACGTGTTCGCGCGCCAGCCAGTCGAGCGCGCCGGCGATGGTCGCGGCCGCGCCGCCGGCCGGGTTGCCGCAATAGATATCGGCCGCGTACAGGGGCGCGCGCGGCGCCACGCCGGCAAAATGGGCGGAGCGCCCAATCAGCAGCGCGGCCACGCTGGTGCCGTGCGCATCGGGGTGATCGGCGCCGGCGCAGCCCCAGCGCCGGATCCGGGCGTCGGCGAACACCGGGTGGGCCGCGTCCACGCCGCCATCGACCAGCCCTACCGGATGGGATGCGCCCATGTCGCCCGCGCGTGCCGGCGCTTCGACCGCACCGGCGCCCTGATACAAGTGATTGAAGTCGTATTCGCCTTCCGGGTCGAGCGCGCGCAGGCGTTCCAGCAGGGTGGCTGTCTCCATCGCCTCCGGCACCGCCAGGGTGACGACGCGCTCGCCCAGGCCTTCAAGCTGCTGCTCGCGCAACACGCGCGCGCCCAGGCGCTGCGCCGCGTCGAGCGCCGCGGGTGTGGGCGACCAGGCCAGGATCTCGCGCCGTACCACCGGAGCGCCGCGCGGGTCGGCTTCCACCCACTGTGGATTTTTGAGCAATAATTGCCTCAAGGCCCGGGGTCGCAGCTCGGCCAGGTCGAGCACGCGGGTATCGTCCAGCAGGCGTCCGGGACGACGGGTGAAATCGTTGTCAAGAGGCCCGATGCGCTGGGGTAAGGACAGGGATGGAACCGGTAAACGCAGTTGGGCTGACGCCGGCGCGCCGCTTAGCGCGAGAGTGAGCACTAACGCTAAGCGAAAAAACACGGGCGCACGGGAACGAGGAGAGTGCATCATGGTCGGATGATAATATAGGCCATCAGAAAGCATGATGAATGAACGAACGAGGCAGGGAATAAAGTCCATCGCTGCGACGTTTACCTTTCACACACCATCTTCATGACCTTGCACACGCCCCTGCACACTGACATCGCGGCCCTCCTGCCACGTCTGCGCCGGTTTGCGCGCTCGCTGACGTTTCATCGCGAGGACGCCGACGACGTGGTGCAGATTGCGCTGGAAAAGGCGATGAGCCGCAGCGAGCAGTGGCAGCCCGGCACCCGGCTGGACAGCTGGATGTTCCGCATCATCAAGAATGTCTGGATCGACGAAGTGCGTTCGCGCGCCCGCCGCGAGCAGCTGTTCGCTCCGGAGGAAGAGGGCGAGATGGTGGGGGACGACAGCGCTGCCGCGCAGCAGCAGCGCCTCGCGATCCAGAAGGCCATGAGTTTGCTGTCTGACGATCACCGCGTGGTGATCGGCCTGGTGCTGGTGGACGGATTGCCGTACAAGGAGGCGGCGGCGGTGCTGGAGATTCCCCTGGGGACCCTGATGAGCAGGCTGGCGCGTGCGCGCGAGGCCTTGCAGGGTTTGTTATCCGATCAAGCGAGGAACATGGCATGAGCATTTCCGAAGAAACCCTGATGGCCTATGCCGATGGCGAGGTGGACGAGGCGACCCGGCGCGCGGTCGAGCAGGCGATCCGGCGCGACCCGGCGCTCGCGGCCAAGGTGCGCCGCCACCAGACCCTGCGCGGCGACGTGTTCGCCGCGCTCGCGCCGGCCATGGACGAACCGGTCCCGCAGCGTTTGCGTTCGGCCCTGCGCTCGCCCAAGGTGATCCACCTGGATGCCGTGCGCGCGGCGCGCAATCCGCCGCCGGAACCGGTCAAGCCCAAGTGGGCCTGGCGCGAGTGGGGCGCGATCGCCGCCAGCCTGGTGGTGGGCATCGGCGCCGGCGCGCTGGCGCTGCGCGGCACGCAAGACGTGCCGCAGCTGGCCTTGAATGGCGGCGTGCTGCGCGCGCAAGGCACGCTGGCCTCGGCCCTGAACACCCAGCTGGCCAGCGCCGCGCCCAGGAACGCCGCCGTGCACGTGGGCCTGAGCTTCGTGTCCAAGGATGGGGTCTACTGCCGCAGCTTCGTGCTGCCGAAGGAGTCGGGCCTGGCCTGCCGCAGCAACGGCGGCTGGAGCGTGCCGGTGCTGGCCGAAGGCGGCAGCGACGGCACCGGCACCTATCGCCAGGCCGGCAACGGCTTGCCGGACGCCGTGCTGGACGCCATCGACACCCGCATCGCCGGCAAGGCGCTCGACATCGCCGCCGAGCAGGCCGCGCGGGATCGGGGCTGGAAGCGCTGAGGCTCAACAGCTTGATCAGGCCGATGAGTTAGGAGCGATTGGCGCTGCCAAATGTACGCCGTCGTCCTGGCGAAGGAGCGTGTTGCAAAATGCTAAACGCATTCCTTTGCTGGCCCCAAAACCGTCATTCCCGCGCAGGCGGGAATCCAT
>JBKHWY010000443.1:0-4204 GCA_046566285.1 Gammaproteobacteria bacterium
CCTAGTGTCGTCACCAGTATGGAGGCTGGGAGAGGACTTAGCCTAGGGCTGCCTACGCAGTATACCATCATGACGGACGGTACTCCAAGAATGATCCATGAACTGGAATGACCTCGAAAAGCATTTCTCGGCTGCGCGCCTGGGCCGGTACCGGGCCGCGTGTGGCGGGGATGAATCCAGAGCGGCAAAGGCTTATGTCAACAACATGTTGTTGGCCGGTACCATGATGCCGATGCTGAGCGTGCTTGAGATCGCCTTGAAGAACGGGATCCATCGGCGCTTGAGTGCGCTATATGGCCGCCATGATTGGTGGGAAGCATGGGCGGGTGACCCGGCCTTTACATGGCAATTTCGCGAGGTTGTCGGTGCCAAGGCAAAGCTACAACGGCGGTGCGAACCTGTTACGCCAGACAAGATCATTGCCGAACTGGCGTTTGGCTTCTGGAGTTCCTTGTTTAACGTGCAATTTCAGTCTGTACTTTGGAAGGATCTGCGCCTTGTTTTCCCGCGCTGCGCGAAGCCACAGCGGCAGCGTCACACGATTTCATCCGCATTGAATCAGTTGCGCGACTTGCGCAACCGAGTCTTTCACCACGAACAGCTGTTGTGGCTAAGCCCATCCGTGCTCGATTTGCATGCCAGGGGCATCGAATTGCTTGGCTGGCTCGATCCCCAGTTGGTGCCCTGGCTTAACCAGTACGATCATTTCCCAGCCACTTGGGCGGTCATCCAGCCTATCTGAGCACGTCGAGTCTAGCTTCATCAGACAGGGCCGCGTGAGCCCAGCCATCTCTGATAGATGGAGCAATTTGGCGGATAATGGCGGATTCCAGTTTTGCCAACCACCATGCCGGTTTCTGCTCCCCCCTCCACCCCTTGCCCCTGCAGCGGCGCTTCGCTGGCCACCTGCTGCGGCCCCTACCTGACCGGCGCCGCCATCCCGCCCACGGCCGAAGCCCTGATGCGCTCGCGCTACACCGCATTTACGCAGCGTAACGAAGCCTACCTGCGCGCCACCTGGCATCCCAGCACCGTCCCCGCTGAACCCATCTTTGATGACGTCCTCGTGCAATGGCTCGGACTTGAGATAAAATCTGCTTTACGTTTACGTCAACGTAAAGATGCAACACCAGCCGCCGCCGACTCGCCCGACGCCGATACCGTAGAATTCGTTGCCCGCTACCGCATCAACGGCCGTGGGCATCGGCTGCACGAAGTGAGCCGTTTCGTGCGCGAACACAGCGACGGGCAGGCGCGCTGGTACTACCTGGACGGAACCTTTCCGGGCTAGCCAAGCACCGGATATTCGAGACCGAGGACCGCAATGCCCCACATCGACAGCAAACTGAATGCGCGCAGTGACGACTTCAAGGCCAACGCGGCGGCCATGCAAGCCCTGGTGGACGACTTGCGCGCCAAGGTCGAGGCCATTTCCGCCGGCGGCGGGGAAGCAGCGTGCGCCAAGCACGTGGCGCGCGGCAAACTGCTGCCGCGCGAACGCGTGCAGCTGCTGCTCGACCCGGGCACGCCCTTCCTTGAACTGTCCCAGCTGGCGGCCTACGGCATGTACGACGACGCGGCGCCCGCCGCCGGCATCATCACCGGCATCGGCCGGGTGGCCGGGCAGGAGTGTGTGATCGTCTGTAACGACGCCACCGTCAAGGGCGGCACCTATTACCCCATCACGGTGAAAAAGCACCTGCGCGCGCAGGAGATCGCGGACCAGAACCACCTGCCCTGCATCTACCTGGTCGATTCGGGCGGGGCCAACCTGCCCAACCAGGACGAAGTCTTCCCCGACCGCGATCATTTCGGGCGCATCTTCTTCAACCAGGCCAACCTGTCGGCCAAGGGCATCGCGCAGATCGCGGTGGTGATGGGCTCCTGCACGGCCGGTGGCGCCTACGTGCCAGCCATGAGCGACGAGTCGATCATCGTGCGCGAGCAGGGCACGATTTTCCTGGGCGGCCCGCCGCTGGTGAAAGCCGCGACCGGGGAAGTGGTCAGCGCCGAGGACCTGGGCGGCGGCGACGTCCATACCCGCCTGTCGGGCGTGGCCGACCACCTGGCGCAGGACGACCCGCATGCGCTGGCCCTGGCCCGCAACATCGTCAAAAACCTCAATCGCAGCAAACCCCAGGCGGCGCAGCGCGAAGTGGTCGCGCCGCGTTACGACGCGCGTGAACTGTACGGCGTCATCCCCACCGACACCCGCAAGCCTTTCGACGTGCGCGAGGTGATCGCCCGCATCGTGGACGACTCGGACTTCGACGAATTCAAGGCGCGCTACGGCACCACGCTGGTGTGCGGCTTCGCCCACATCCACGGCTACCAGGTCGGCATCATCGCCAACAACGGCATCCTGTTTTCCGAGTCGGCCCTGAAGGGCGCGCATTTCATTGAGCTGTGCTGCCAGCGCAAGATCCCGCTGGTGTTCCTGCAAAATATCACCGGCTTCATGGTGGGCCGCAAGTACGAGAACGAGGGCATCGCCAGGAACGGCGCCAAGATGGTGACGGCGGTGGCCACGGCCGCCGTGCCGAAGTTCACTGTCATCATCGGCGGCAGCTTCGGGGCGGGGAACTACGGCATGTGCGGGCGCGCCTTTTCGCCGCGCTTCTTGTGGATGTGGCCGAACGCGCGCATTTCCGTCATGGGCGGGGACCAGGCCGCCTCCGTGCTGGCCACCGTCAAGCGTGACGGCATCGAGGCCAAGGGCGGCAGCTGGTCGCAGGACGAGGAAGCGGCGTTCCGCCAGCCGATCCGCGAACAATACGAGCAGCAGGGCCACCCTTACTACGCCAGCGCGCGCCTGTGGGACGATGGCGTGATCGATCCGGCCGATACCCGCACAGTGCTGGGCCTGGGCTTGTCCGCCGCGCTGAACGCGCCCATTCCCGACACACGCTTCGGCGTATTCCGGATGTGAATCCAAGGAGACCGGCATGGACTTTCACACCTTGACCATCACGCACGAGCTGCACGTGGCTACCGTCACGCTCAATCGGCCGGAGGTGCGCAACGCCTTCAACGACACCAGCATCAACGAGCTGGCGCTGGCATTCGACGCGCTGGGCCAGATCGACGCCGTGCGCGCCATCGTGCTGGCCGCCAGCGGCCCGGCTTTTTGCGCGGGCGCGGACCTGAACTGGATGAAGAAGATGGCGCAGTACAGCGAGGCCGAGAACACCTCGGACGCGGCGCGCCTGGCAGACATGCTGCACACCATCTGGATGTGTCCCAAGCCGGTGGTGGCGAAAATCCAAGGCGATTGCTACGCCGGTGGCATGGGGCTGGTGGCCGCCTGCGACATCGCCGTGGCGGCGCGTGAAGCGAACTTCTGCCTGTCGGAAGTGCGCCTGGGGCTGATCCCGGCCACGATTTCCCCGTATGTGATCCGCGCGATGGGCCAGCAGGCCGCGCGCCGCTATTTTTTAACCGCTGAGCGCTTTACCGCGCAGGAGGCGCACCGCATCGGCTTCGTGCACGACGTGTGTCCGCTCGAGCGCCTGGATGCGGAAGTGGCCACCATCACCGGCGCGCTGGTCTCGAACGGCCCGCATGCCGTCAGCCAGGCCAAGAAGCTGGTGCGCGAGATGGCCGGCCAGCCGGTGACGGATACGCTGCTGATGGACACGGCCGAGCGCATCGCCGCCATCCGCGCCGGCAGCGAAGGGCGCGAAGGCGTCTCGGCATTTTTGGAAAAACGAAAACCCGCATGGCTGAACGCATGACTTCAACGGAGTGGTCGGGCGACTGGGTGGCGCGCAGCCTCGCCAGCGTCTGGCATCCCTGCACCCAGATGCAGCACCACGAAACGGTGCCGCTGATCCCCGTGAGCCACGGCCGTGGCGTGTGGCTGTACGACCACCAGGGCCGGCGCTACCTGGACGCCATCAGTTCCTGGTGGGTGAACCTGTTCGGGCACGCCAACCCGCGCATCAACGCTGAGCTGCGCGACCAGCTCGACCAGCTGGAGCACGCCATGCTGGCGGGCTTCACGCACGAGCCGGTGGTGCGGCTATCGGAACAGCTGTCGGCCATGACGGGCGGGGTGCTGGGCCACGCCTTTTACGCCTCCGACGGGGCGTCGGCCGTGGAGATCGCACTGAAGATGAGCTTTCACAGCTGGCGCAACCGCGGCATGGACGCCAAGCGCGAATTCGTCTGCCTGCAAGGGTCATATCACGGCGAGACCATCGGC
>JBKHWY010000444.1:0-4199 GCA_046566285.1 Gammaproteobacteria bacterium
GAGGTGTTCGCCAGCCAGCCCTTCGGCCCCGTCAAGGAGCCAGTGCAGCCCAACCCGGACGACCAGACCGCCGTGTTCATCGTGGGCTCCTCGCGCGGGGGCGGCTTGCATGCCCTGCTGTGGGTGCAGCGCATGTTCCCGGGCCACTTCAAGAACTTCCTGTTCGTGAACGCCCGCACGGTCGATTCGCACGCGTACGGCGGCGAAGGCGCGATGGAGAAGATGCGCCGGGAAGCGGCGGACACGCTGGAATTCTTTGTCGACTTCTGCCACAGCCATGGCATGGCGGCGTCGTCCTACCTGGGCTTCGGCACCGATGCGGTCGATGAAATCACCAAGATGTGCGAGGAGATCAATCGCGAGTACCCGAACACGATCTTCTTTACCAGTAAGCTGATTTTCGCGCGCGAAAACTGGCTTACGCGCGTGCTGCACAACCAGGCGGCGCTGGCGGTGCAGCGGCGGCTGCACCTGGAAGGGCTGCAGATGGTGATTTTGCCGATGAAGGTGTAGGTTGCGGCGCCGGACGCCCGCTCACGCATACAGCACGCAGTTCCGGCCACTCTCCTTGGCCCGATAGAGCGCACCATCGGCCCGCTTGATCGCTTCGCCGATATCTTCGCCCGGCTGCAATGCCGTCACGCCAAAGGATGCGGTCATCTGCAAGCCGCACGGCCAGGCCTGGTTCTGCATGGTGGCGCGCAGTTTTTCGGCCAGGGCCAGCGCCTCGGTGCCTGCCGTGCCCAGGCACACGATCAGGAATTCCTCGCCGCCCCAGCGCACCAGTTTGTCGGTGCTGCGGATGGTGCTTTGCACCGACATGGCAAAGGTGCGCAGCACCTCGTCGCCGGCCGCGTGGCCGTGGGTGTCGTTGACGCGCTTGAAGTGGTCCAGGTCGATGAACACCACCGACATCAGGTCGCCATGCGGCCCCCGGTAATGCCACTTGTTCATCAGGCCGTCGCGCAAGCCTTCGCGGTTGAGGGCGCCCGTCAGGGAGTCGAAATGCACCTGGTCGGCCAGTTCCTGGGTCTCCAGCTGCAGGGCGGCGTTGATCTGGCCGAGCAGCGCGAGCCGGCTGCTGCTGGTGCGCAGTTCGGCGCGGTAGCGCATCAGGGCATTGGCCAGCCAGACCAGCGCGCACAGGATCCAGACCGATACCAGGATCAGCAGCAAGGTGTTCTGCCGAATCAGCTTGCCGTGGAATCGGATCGATCGCAGGGTGACGCGATGCCGTCCGGCCGTCTCCGGGGAGCCGATCAAGAGGTCCACCGCGGTCACGTTATCGACGCGCATGTCGGTGTTCAACAGAGGCGTATTGCGCATGTCAATCCACCACGGGGCGGTGCGCAGGATCGTCACCGGGAACTTCACCACGCCCTGGCGTGGCAGGTCGAAGGTGACTTCGCTGATCTTCTGCGACATATAGTCCTGCAGGCTCGATCGGCCCGGCTCGAAATCGTGCAGGAAGAAGCGCACCGTGCGCTTGCCGGGGCTTTCGTAGTCGAGGTCGAAACTGATCGAGTCGTATTTCGACAGGTCGATCCCTTTTTCGTTGCGGCTCAGGGTGAACACATAGCCGCAGTAGGGCAGTGCGAAGGTGGTGCGCACCTCGCAATCGAGAACGAGCGCGTTGGCCGTGCGGGTGAGGGTGGCTGCGCTGTCGCCCCGTTGGGCGCGATCGTCGATGGCGATCACGTCCAACCGGGGGCCGCTGGCAACGGACAAGTCCAGCACCGTGTCCATGCCCAATTGCTGCCATAGCAGCAGGGACGTAGTCAGGACGATCAGACTAACAACAAATGCGATGGCGGTACCGGTTCTTCCAGGATGTGCCATGAGGTCCGTACGAGTGAGGGAATGCGGCATGGCTCTGCCCATGCCGTCGCGGGTCAATATGACTTCTAGAGTACGCCGGTGCGCCGACAATCGCAACAAATATTGAAGCAATTCAACTAATGCGCTGCTTGGACTGTGGCGGAGCGTGGGCTCGCAAGACAACCGATATCCGTTTCCACATCATTCAAGCCAGCCCGCCATTGGCGCGCACCACTTGCCCATTGATCCAGCCGCCTTCGGGGCTGGCGAGGAAACTCACCACGCGGGCGATGTCCTCGGGCTGGCCCAGGCGTTCGAGCGGGGCCATTTTCGCCATCTTGTCCACCAGTTCCGGGCTCTTGCCGTTCATGAACAGCTCCGTTTCGACCGGTCCCGGCGCCACCGCGTTGACGGTGATGGCGCGCCCGCGCAGCTCGTTGGCAAAGGTACGCGTGAAGGCTTCCACGGCCGCCTTGGTGCCGTTGTAGATGGCGTAGCCGGGCATGTTCATGGCCAGCGTGGTGCTGGAAAAGTTGATGATGCGCCCGCCCCTGTTCAGGCGCGCGGCCGCTTCGCGCAGGGTGTTGAAGGTGCCTTTCACGTTGACGTCGAAGTGCTGCTGGTACACCGCGTCGCTGGTGTCCGCCAGCGGGACGGTCTTGAGGATGCCGGCGTTATTGACCAGCACATCGACCTTGCCCAGCTGCGCTTCGGTCTCGTCGAACAGGCGGCGCACGTCCGTGCTGTCGGCCACGTCCGCCTTCACGGCGATAGCGCGCGCGCCCTGCTGCCTGAGCGCGGCCACGACGGCGTCGGCTTCTTCGGCCTTGCTGGCGTAGTTGACGGCCACGGCGAAGCCGTCCCGCGCCAGGCGGTGGGCAATGGCCGCGCCGATGCCGCGCGAGGCGCCCGTCACGATGGCGACTTTGTTCACGGTGCTGATCATCTTGTGCTCCTTTGTGTGAGTGTCGATGGCTGTAGTATGGACAAGTTTGCTGTTCAGATAATTGGGCTAGAATGGTCAACACTATTCCATTTTCTTAAACAATAGGTGGAGATTGGATCGTTTCGAAGAGATGCGCATTTTCGTGCAGGTCAGTGAGCGGCGCAGTTTCACCGATGCCGCCGAAGACTTGCAACTGCCGCGCGCCACCGTCACCAATGCCATCAAGCGGCTGGAGCAGCGCCTGGGCACCCGGCTGCTGGAACGCACCACGCGGGTAGTCACGCCCACGCTGGATGGCCAGGCGCATTACGGGCGCTGCATTGCGCTGCTATCAGGACTGGAGGAGGCGGAGAGTGCATTTCACGCCGCCGCCCCGCGCGGCCTCTTGCGCGTGAACCTGCAACCCACGCTGGCGGCCACCTTCGTGGTGCCGCGGCTGCCGGATTTCCTGGCGCGGTTTCCCGAAATCGACCTGCACATGGGCGAGGGCGACCGCCTGGTCGACCTGGTGCGGGAGGGTGTCGATTGCGTGCTGCGGGCGGGCGAGCCGCACGATTCGTCGATGGTGGCGCGCCGGGTGGCGCTGCTGGAGCAGGTGACGGTGGCCAGCCCCGCTTATCTGGCGCGCCACGGCGAGCCCGCTACCCCAAGCGACTTGGCCGGGCACGTGGCGGTCAACTACATCTCCAGCGCCACCGGCAAGCCCTATCCCTTCGACTTCACCATCGAGGGGGACAGCCGCTTCATCACGCTGCCGTCACGGGTGTCGGTGGGCGGCGCCGAGACCTATGCGGCGGCCTGCATCGCCGGCCTGGGTCTGGCGCAGGTGCCGCGCTACCGGATCCGGCGTGAACTCGAGCAGGGCTTGCTGAAGGTGGTGCTGGGGGCGATGCCGCCCAAGCCGCTGCCGGTCAGCGTGCTGTATCCGCACAGCCGCCAGCTGTCGCCCCGGGTGCGGCTCTTCGCCGACTGGCTCAGGGAAGTGTTCGACGACCAGCTTGCGGATCCGCCGCAGCCGAGCGGCGCTGGTACAGCTTGAAGCGTTCGTCGCGGTCGGTGGCGCGCTTGCCTTCCCACAGCAGGCGCCATTCGTCGGGCCCGTGCGGCAGCAGCTGTTCGCGCTCGTCGTGCAGCTTGATGCTGTCCTGCAGGAGCATCAGCGGGCAGCTGCCCGCATGCTGCACGCCCGCGAAGGGCAGGGCGCCGTAATAGGCCAGCGAGGCGCGCTGGGGCAGGCCGACGTTGGCGTCGATGCAGCGGGTGCCCGGCGGGATCTGCGCGGCCAGCTGGCGCGCCACCGTGGCGTAGCTCTTGCTGTAGTTAAGATCGGGCAGGAACAGCGTCATCAGCATCACCCACAGCAGGATCAGGCCACCGGAGGACAGCACCACGGCGCGCCACAGCACCGAGGGCTGGCGCGACAGGCGCCAGTGCA
>JBKHWY010000445.1:0-4191 GCA_046566285.1 Gammaproteobacteria bacterium
CCGCCCAAGGAGGTCGGCAACAGCGCGGCCGTGCGCAAGCTGGTGGCCGATAACCCCGCGCTGATCGGCTACATCGACAAGTCCGCGCTCGATGCGAGCGTCAAGCCGGTCCTGGTGGTGCGCTGATGGCGCGCCTGCCCATGGCGGTCAAGGTGCGCCCATGACGGTGCAGGCGCGGCCGCGCCGGCCGGTGCGGACCCTGCTCGCCCGCGCGTTGGCGCGCGGGCTGGAAACCCACATCTCGCTGCCGCTGTTCGCCGGGGTGCTGCTGGCCGTGATCGCCACCGCCACCAGCCACTTCATCGAACTCGAACGCGATGCGGCGCGCCTGGCCGCGCGCGACTCCAGCCGCGAACTGATCGAGACCTACGAAGCGCAGGTCCAGCGCAACCTCGGCAGCATCGACCAGACCCTGAAGGTGCTCAAGTACGCGGTCGAACTGAAGGGCCCGACCGGCGCCCTGCCCGCGCTTAACCAGCAGGGCCTGCTGCCGTCCGGCCTGATCTTCATCGTCAGCGTGGTGGACCGCGACGGCAAGGTGGTCGCCACCAATCCGCCCGCCAGCCCGATCGACGTGTCGAACGAGGCGTACTTCCGCTTTCACCGCGACGCAGACAGCCACGCGCCCTACGTCAGCGAAGTGCAGCGCGACGGCGCCAACACCGAGTGGCACCTGCACTTCTCGCGCCGCCTGAACGATGCCGCCGGCCGCTTCGATGGGGTGGTCATCGTGGAAGTCGATCCGGCCTACTTCACCAGCGGCTATGAACGCTCGCGCCAGGGCGAGGCCGGGGCCATCGGCCTGGTAGGCGCGGACGGCACCTTCCGCGCCCTGCGCATCGGCGAAAAAGTCAGCTGGGGCCAGAAAGTGCCGGCCTTCGCGCCGCACCAGGGCAACGGCGAATTGATGGCCAGCAGCTGGGACGGCGTGCCGCGCTACACCAGCGTGCGCCGCCTGCACGGCTTTCCCCTGACCGCCGTGGTGGGCCTGGCCCAGCACGAGCAGATGGCCGCGTTCGAGACCCATCGGCGCAATTACCTGTGGGTGGCGGGCAGCGGCAGCGCCCTCCTGGTGATCATCGTCGCGCTGGTGTGCGTGTGGTCGTGGCAGATCGCGCGCACGCGCCGGCGCGTGCGGCGCGCGCAGGAAACCTACGCGGCCGCTTCCGAAGCCAGCCTGGATGCGTTCTTCGTGCTGCGCAGCGTAGCCGACGAAAAGGGCGAGATCGTCGAATTCGTCATCGAAGGCACCAACACGCGCGCCGAAAAGCTCACCCGCATGAGCAAGGAGCAACTGCGCGGCAAGGCGCTGGCCGAGGTGCTGCCGTCCTACCGCGACAACGGGATTTTCGACGACCTGGTCAAGGTGACCCTGGTGGGCGGCGTGCACGAAGCCGAGTGGCAGAGCTCCGCTCCGCCGCAGCGCGAACAGTGGCTGCACCGCCAGGTGGTGGCGGTGGAAGGCGGCGTGGTGGCGATCGTGCGCGACATCACCGAGCGCAAGCTCACCGAGGAGCGCATCCGCCACATGGCGCACCACGACGAATTGACCAACCTGCCGAACCGCAGCCTGATCCGCGACCGCCTCGACCAGGCCATCCACCAGGCCGAGCGGCGCGAGCGCAGCGTGGGCGTGGTGTTCATCGACCTGGACGGCTTCAAGCTGATCAACGATGGGCTGGGACACAACGCCGGCGACGAACTGTTGAAGGTGGTGGGCGAGCGCATGGCCAACTGCGTGCGCCGCGAAGATACCCTGGGCCGCTTCGGCGGCGACGAATTCGTGGTGGTGCTGGCGGACCTGAACAACGATCCGATGGCGCTGACGCCGGTGCTGGAAAAGATCCGCGCCGCCGTGAACGAGCCGGTGATGGTCGAAGGCCAGGTGGTGCGGGTGAGCTGCTCGATGGGCGTGGTCATGTACCCGCGCGACGGCACCGATCCCAACACCCTGATGATGAATGCCGACGCGGCCATGTACCAGGCCAAGGAAATGGGCAGCAACAACTACCAGTTCTACACGCGCGAGATGAACGCCAGCGTGGAAGAAAAGCTGGTCCTGCTCGACGGCCTGCGCCGTGCGCTGGAAGAGAACCAGTTCCACCTGCTGTACCAGCCCAAGGTGGACCTGCGCAGCGGCCTGATTTTCGGCGTCGAGGCGCTGATCCGCTGGCACCATCCCGAACAGGGCATGGTCTCGCCGCTGCGCTTCATCAGCCTGGCCGAGGAAAGCGGCTTGATCGTCCCGATCGGCGAATGGGTGCTGCAGACCGCCTGCCGCCAGAACCGCGCCTGGCAGGATGCCGGCCTGGCGCCGATCACCGTGTCGGTCAACGTGTCGCCGCGCCAGTTCGAGGAGCAGCGCCTGGTCGAACGGGTGGCCCAGGCCCTGCACGACAGCGCGCTTGCGCCCGGCTGCCTGGAAGTGGAAGTGACGGAAAGCCTGATCATGCGCGACCTGGCCCAATCGGTGGGCAAGATGCGCGAACTGGAAGCGATGGGCGTGTCGCTGTCGATCGACGACTTCGGCACCGGGTACTCGAGCCTGTCGGCCCTGAAGAGCTTCCCCATCTCCAGCCTGAAGATCGACAAGTCCTTCGTCAGCGACCTGGCCGACAACCGCGACGACCAGGCCATCGCCATGGCCGTGATCTCGCTGGGCCACAAGCTCGACCTGCGGGTGATCGCCGAAGGCGTGGAGACCGAACAGCAGTGCAGCTTCCTGCGCGACAACGAGTGCGACGCCATGCAGGGCTACCTGTTCAGCCGCCCGGTGCCGGCCGAGCGCATCGAAGCCATGCTGCGCGAGCAGGCCAGCCTGCTGGCCGAATGCACCAGCGTCAGCAATGCCATCGCCGGCCATAGCGGGCCGGCAGGAAGGAATGCCAATGCCGCGTGAACTCTCCGACCTGCTGCTCGGGTCCGACCCCAAGCTGCGCCGCATGCTGCGCTACTGGGCCGCCACCGGCGTCTTCTATGCCATCAGCCTGGTGGTGCTGCTGCAGGTGGCCGATGCCACCAGTCCGCTGGCCGGCTATGCCTCGATGGTGGTGTGGTTCTGCTGCAGCGGGGTGCTGTTCTTCTTCACCCTGGTGCGCTTCTCGCACCGGCTCGGCATTGAGCCGTGGCTGTTGGCCCTGGCCCAGGGCATGTTCGCCATGACCTGCGAAGTGCTGGCCTATGCGGTCATCGGGCCCATTCGCGGCGCCACGCTGGTGATCCTGCAGGTGGTGATCGTGTTCTGCATCTTTTCGCTGCGCCCGCGCGCCATCATGGGCCTGTGCGCCTACACCATCGCCCTGCTGGGCGCCACCATGGCGGCCCTGGTGCGGCTCGACCCGGTGGCCTTCCCGCCCCGCATCGAGCTGTCGCACTTCGCCCTTTCGGCCGCGGCCCTGGTGGCCGTCACCCTGCTGACCGGCGAAATGGCCAAGCTGCGCGCGCGCCTGAAACGCCAGAAGGAGGAACTGCAGGCGGCGCTGGGCACCATCCGCACCCTGGCCACCATCGATGAACTGACGTCGCTGGCCAATCGGCGCCACATGAACGAAGTGCTGCACACGGAAGAGCGGCGCCAGCCGCGCGCGGGCGAATCGACCTGCATCGCCCTGCTCGACATCGACCACTACACGCGCATCAACGACACCTATGGCCACGATGGCGGCGACGCGGTGCTGCGCACGTTTGCCGCGGCGGCGCGCGCCGAACTGCGCTCGGCCGACGTGCTGGCGCGCTGGGGTGGCGAGGAATTCCTGCTGATGCTGCCCGACACCGACCTGCGCGAGGCCCAGCGCGTGCTGCGCCGCATTACCGAACGGGTGGGTGCAATCCGCGTGCCCGACCTGGACGTGGCCATGCGCATCAGCTTTTCCGGCGGCGTGGTGCAGCGCCGGCCAGGGGAAGCCTTCACCGACACCATCACGCGCGCCGACCACGCCATGTACGAAGCCAAGCGCGCCGGGCGCGACATGGTGATCGCCGGCTAGCGGCTGCGCCCCTGCAGGCGCGCGAGCAGCGCTTCCGGCGTGGTCTCGACCATCATGTTGGCGGCATGCGCGTCGCGGATGAACCCCGCGCGGCGCGCATGCTCGACGAAGCCGACCAGGGCGTCGTAGAAGCCGTCCACATTCAGCACCCCGATCGGCTTGTCATGGATGCCCAGCTGCGACCAGGTCAGCATCTCGAACCGCT
>JBKHWY010000446.1:0-4186 GCA_046566285.1 Gammaproteobacteria bacterium
CTCAGGGAGGTGTGCAGGTTCCAGTTCTTGGTGCTCTTGGCCGTGGCCAGCAGCAGCTGGACCGAATCGAGTTCGCCGAGCACGTCCACCGAGCCTGCTTTCAATGTCCAGCCCGCCACCACGCTGGCATTGCTCGCTTGTGTTGGCGCGGCCTGCGCCAATGATGAACCGGCAACAAGGCCGGCGGCAATAATGTGACGAATTGTCATTTTAAACCCCTCTTATTAGTGTAAGCGTTAACATTTCCAACGCACAAAAATCGTAGCACCAATAAAAAAAAGACAACGCTCGATTGACGGACTCAGCAGTAGCAGGGAAACGCTCCCATCGCGCGTGAAATGGCCCTTTCCCTTATGTAAGCCCTTGTTTTTCCGAGTAACGCCCGATGCGCCAGGAGCAGCAAAAACAAAAAGGGACCGTTTCCGGTCCCTTTCGTTCAGTGCGCTGTGCAGAACTGTCGCGCTAGCGCAACAAAATATTTTTGCTGGCGCCCCTGCCTCCCCTAGTTGCTGGCCCCTTTCAGCGTCGGCATGTAAGGCATCAGGCGCGACGCCATGCGGGTATCGGTGCGCAGCATGCCCACTTCATCGGCCAGCACATGGGCGGCTTCGTTGAGCAGCACATCCTTGGCATTCTTGGCCGCTTTCTCCGCGTCCAGTTCCGCCTGCAGATTGCGCTCGTCCGCCTGCAAGCCATCGTCGGTGCGCGGGGCGCCCTTGACGGCGACGGCCGACTCCTTGGCCGGTTTGGTGGGCGCCGGCACCTTGCTGCGCGCTTCCTTCTTGTCGGTGGCCGCAGCCGCCGGCGAATCGTCGGCCGCGCTGGCCACCTGGCGGGCTTCACGCAGCTTGGCGCGCGCTTCCTCGGCATCGCGCTCCTTGCGGCGCACGGCTTCGTTCAGCGAGATCGCGTTTTCCTTGCGCAGCTTGCGCACCTGGGCCAGGTCTTCCTGCAGGAACTGGAAGTCGCGGTCCTTGGCAATGCGCGCCTCATGGCGTTTTTGCAGGGGCGCGATCAATTCCTTCAGGTCGCCGGCCGGCACATAGGTGGCCGGCTTGATCGATACCCACGGCAAGGCATTGTCGTAGCTGGACTCGCCGAAGTTGTCCACGTCCGACATCACCGGCAGCTTGATGTCAGGCGTTACGCCGCGCAGCTGGGTGGTGCCGCCATTGATGCGGAAGAATTGCGCGATCGTCATCTTCAGTTCGCCCAGGCGCTGCTTGTCGCCCTGGGCAAAGCGGTCGAGGTTGACCAGGGTCTGCACGGTGCCCTTGCCGAAGCTGGGCTCGCCGATGATCAGGCCACGGCCATAATCCTGGATGGCGGCGGCGAAGATCTCCGAGGCCGAAGCCGAGCCGCGGTTGATCAGCACGCCCATCGGACCATCCCAGGCCAGGCCCGGATTGGTGTCGCTTTCCACCTCGACCTTGTCGTCGGCGCTGCGCTGCATCACCACCGGCCCCTTGTCGATGAACAGACCCGTCAATTCAACCGCCTCGGTCAGCGAACCGCCGCCGTTGTTGCGCAGGTCGATCAGGACATTGTCCACCTTCTCTTTTTTGAGTTCGCCGAGCAGGCGCGCCACGTCGCGCGTGGCGCTCTTGTAATCCTTGTCGCCGCGCCGGCGCGCATCGAAGTCCAGGTAGAAGGTCGGCAGCGAAATCACCCCGACACGGCGCTTCACGCCGTTATCCTTGACCTCAATGATCGACTTCTTGGCCGACTGTTCTTCCATGCTGATCTTCTTGCGCACCATCGACACCGTGACGTGCTTGCCGTCGGTGCTGGCGTCAGCCGGCAGCACATCCAGGCGCACCACCGAATCCTTCGGGCCGCGAATCAATTGCACCACGTCGTCGATGCGCCAGCCGAGCACGTCGGTGAAGGCCTTGTCGGATTGCGCCACCCCGACGATACGGTCGCCCACCTTCAGCTTGCCCGACAGGGCCGCCGGGCTGCCCGGCACGATTTCGCGGATGACGGTGTATTCGTCACGCGTCTGCAGCACCGCGCCGATGCCTTCCAGCGACAGGCGCATGGCGATATCGAAGTTGTCGGCCGAGCGCGGGCCCAGGTAGTTGGTGTGCGGCTCGATGGTGGTGGCGTACGCGTTCATGAACATCTGGAACACGTCCTCGTTGTTCAGCTTGCGCACGCGGTTCTGGTAATTCTCGTAGCGCTTGTCGAGCGTCTCGCGGATGGCCTTCTCGTCTTTGCCGGCCAATTTCAGGCGCAGCCAGTCGTTCTTGACGCGCTTGCGCCACAAGTCGCGTGCTTCGTCCTCGTTCTTCGGCCACGGGGCTTTTTCGCGGTCGATCTGGAACGATTCGTCGACGGTGAAGTCGAATTTGGACTTAAGCAGTTCGCGCGCATACGCAATGCGGTCGTTGAAGCGCTGCAGATAAACGCCATAGATGGCGAACGGCAGGGTCAGGTTCTCGCTGTTGATGGCGTCGTCGAGCTTGTCGCGCTGGGGCGCGTACTGGTCGATGTCGGACTGCACGAAGAACAGCTTCTCGCCGTCGAGCGCCTTGAAGTAGCGGTCCATCACCTTGGCGGACAAGGCATCGTCGAGCGGCGTCGGCTTGTAGTGGAAGCGCGCCAGCAGACGCGAGGACAACAAGGCGGCCTGGGTTTGCGATGCCACCGGCTTGAGCTGGGTGGCTGCCGTCTTGTCGGCCGTTTTGTCGGCCTGCGGAACCGCTGCATGCGTGGCAAAGCCCAGCGCCAGTGCGACAACCAACAATTGCTTCTTCATTCCTTGTTTCTCCAAGCTTGAATCGGGGATGGCCACAATCGGGGGCGACCAACAGGCGAACGATTTTAACAGGATCGCGTCCTGTGCAGAGGCAGCTTGCCGTTGCAGGCTTAAGCCAGGCTTATCGTCACGCGGTCGGGTTAAAACTTAGTTTCACGCCAGGTGAATGCTCCATGCCAGGATGCCAAGCAGCGGCACATAAGGCCAGGAACGCAGGGCCAGGCGCCAGTCGGTCGAGGATGGCCAGAATGACAAAAACTGCGGCGCCAGCAGGAATGCGACACCGATATCGGCCGGCTGGAATTGCCAGGTGGAGCCGCCGCCAGTGCGCCAGAATGCGACCAGGAAAGGGATGGCCAGCACAGCCAGGGGCGCCAGCGCGACCGGCGCCGCGTTATACCAGCGCAGGTGGGTGAAACTTACCGAACCCAGCTGCCAGCCAGCGCCGCTGCGGCGGGGAACGATGCTGAGCCGGCCGGGCCGTGCAAAGGTGATCAGGCCGGCCGCGTAATGGGCCAGCTCATGGCACAGGGTGCCTGCCAGCGTGAACACGAAAAAAACGGGATGGCGCCGGGCCAGCATGCGCAGCACGATGGCCAGCGCCGCCGAGGGCGCCAGGTACACGAGCCAGGCCAGCTTGCCCAGTTCAGCGGGCATCACGGCAAGCCTCTCAGCTGGCGTAGAAGCAGCGTCCGCACGCCTGCCGATAGCTTTCGTTGCCGCCAATGCTGACCTGCTCACCCTCCCGGATGCGCTTGCCCTGCGCATCCACGCGCACGTTCATGGTCGCCTTCTTGCCGCACGAGCAGATGTTCTTGAGTTCTTCCAGGTCGTCCGCCAGCGCGAGCAGATAGGCCGAGCCGGGAAAAGGGTCGCCGCGAAAATCGCTGCGCAAGCCGTAGCAGATCACCGGCACGCCGCGCACCTGCGCCAGCTGGTGCAGCTGCTGCACCTGGGCTTTGCTGAGAAACTGCGCTTCATCGATCAGCACGCAGGCCACCTGCGGGGCTTCGGCGAGGAAATCCGTCGCGTCCGTGAACACATCCACTTGGCGGTGCGGCCCCAGGCGCGAAGTGATCTGGCCCACGCCGTAGCGGTCGTCGATGGCGGCCGTGTACAGCTTGACCTGCTGGCCCTGCTCTTCATAGTTGTGCGCCACCTGCAGCAGGGCCGTGGACTTGCCGGCGTTCATGGCCGAATAGCGGAAATACAGTTTTGCCATGGCTTATGCCTCGAATGCGCCGCCCAGCGCCTGCAGCTTCTGCTTCAGGGCGGTATTTTCAGCGGTCAGTTCCTCCACGCGCACGCGCAGCAGCGCCACGCGTTCCGGCTCGCCTGCCGAAACCGCCGCCGGCGTTGCCGCGGACACGGGTCCTTCGGCAATCTGCGAGGCAACGGGCGGCTGTGCGACCGGCGTCGGCATCG